>CAJXGR010000538.1 GCA_913053665.1 uncultured Spirochaetia bacterium | reverse complement strand
TATCGGTATTGTCTTTAAATTAACAGCACAGTTTTATTACCGGCTTCTAGACAAACTAAGTGATGTGAAAATTCCAATTGACACCGGAGATTTTCGATTAATTGATAAGGTTATTGTTAAATACTTACGTCTTATGAAAGAAGAAAACAGGTACTTTAGAGGAATGGTTTCTTGGGTTGGTTTTAAACAAGTAGGCTGGGAATATGATCGTGAATCCAGAGAGGTAGGAACCACAAATTTCACATTTGCTAAATATACTGGTTTTGCACTAAGTGGAATAACCAGCTTTTCTGATAAACCATTATATTTTTCAAGCTATATTGGCTTTATCATAACAATTCTTGGATTTATCTTTGGAATTTCTCTTATCTTAACCAAAGTTTTTAATCCAGAATCGACTATACAAGGCTGGACTTCCATCGTCTCAATTGTTCTATTTTTTGGTGGTATTCAACATCTATTGGAATCATTGGTCTATATCTAAGTAAACTCTACCGTGAAGTTAAGGGACGTCCACTTTATGTAACGGAAAGAGAAATTGGCTTTAGTAAAAATTGATTAAATAACGTGAGTTCAACGAGTTAATAAGGCGTACGAAAAACGGTTTACGGGGGAGATAAAGAAGGTTTTGCATTAGATTTGGGATCACCGGCTTAATAGCTTCTCCTTAGCTTGGCCTGTTTTTCGCCTGACATTCGCCTGTCTCTGACCTATGTGTCGGGGTAGTTATAGAATGTCAAGAAAAGGGACAATAATTTTACTCCCCTGACTTTTAACACAGTTGCTGTCCTTCACCTATCCTTAAGGCTTTTGTCATGGTAGGTTTTAATCCATTCAATAATAAACTCTTAGTATTGTGACTCACTGTTTCCGTGGCAATTCACAAGTCAAACTCTTTCTCACAAGTTCCTTAGAAGGAGCTTGTCTTTTCTTAATTGTATTCTTTTTCAATTCACCAGGACTATCAAGGGTTGGCGATTTTCTCAATTTGGAAGGGAAAAGAGGGGCAAAAAGGCTCTTTGTGTCCTTTGGAGCCACCAGAATATTGACCTTATCACTTAACTTCTTGAGATAGAGATAGTTTAAAGCTTCAGGATATTCCTTAAAGAGCTGGCCATACATTTTAAGTTGTTCAACATGATGCTTTACTTTTTCCTTTTCCAGGTTCCAAACGGCTTGACGCTTTAATTCTTCTTTCTTATACTTGGCTTCCTCTGATAAAGTGACTTTTTGCTCCTCTAATTCCTTTGCAAACCTTTCTTTATCATATTCTCTTGCCTTTTGATAGCGATCCAGATAAGTATTGAGGTCAAGAGAATCGGTTCTTGAGTGAGTGATCTGGTCCATTTGGACAGTTATTTCCTCGTTTTTATACTGCCCCATGATTTCTTGATAGAGTTTCTCAGTCGTCAGATTAAAGATTTCATCTATATCAATCGACTGGTTTTCGCTAAGTCGGCTGCGAATAAGTGATTCAACAATATGTCGATCTCTATTCTGAAGCCAACCCTCAAAGGTCTTTTTAAAGGATGTCTCAAATTGGGACAGGCTGGTAGCCCCTTCAAGTAAAGCCGCCTTTTGATAGTTCCTATTCATTTGATACTTTAAGGCCAACTTATACTCAACCTTATCGGCTTCTTTTTCCTTGAATAACCTTAATTTAGGGAGGTCAAAGGTAATGGGTACCGAAATATTAAAGGATTTATCGTGTAAGTCGTGCCTTACAAAGGCTTTTGGGGCGTAGAAAAGGATCTTTTCAGGGAAGTAATAAGTTCCCGAAGGATATTCAGCATAGGGCCTGAACTTGGTTTTAATAAAAGCGGTCTCGCCGTCGTTCACAATTGTATAACTCATATAAAATCCGGCTATTCCCAAACCAGACAAGATAATCAGGATAATCACAAGCTTTTTCATATTTTAACCTTCAGGCAAAAGTTCTATGAGCTGATCGATATGGTCTCTGCTATTGTAAAAATGGGGTGAGACACGAATGCAGTCTCTTCTGTTTGAGA
>CAJXGR010000537.1 GCA_913053665.1 uncultured Spirochaetia bacterium | reverse complement strand
TGTCTGGCCTACTTTTCTTAAAATACTGGTAGAACAGACATTCTGTCTGTTCGGTTCCTAATTAAAATAAACAATTACCAGGAGAATGAAATAGCCCTGTCCTTTTCTCAACAGCAATTTAACGGACAGGTTGAATTCTTTATCTTTATAAGATTTTATAAAAACTAAGAAATCACTTGATTTTATTTTAAAGGTATATTAATTTAACAAATATGTTAATCTATGACGTTAAAAGGAGTGAAGCTTAACAATGCATTATAATTATCAACGATTTTCTGCTTCAGACTATGATTTTAACAATTTTCAGGGACCGAAAACGGGTGAAATTGCTAAAGATTTCACTGCTGAAACTATTGATGGAAAGGCTATTAAGCTTTCTGATTTTAAAGGAAGCTGGGTCGTTCTGGAAACCGGGAGCTTCACCTGTCCGATGTATGTTGGAATCATGTCCAAGATGAATCAATTGGCAGAAGACTTTCCTGATACGAAGTTTTTAGTGTTATATATCCGAGAAGCTCATCCAGGAACCAATATCGGCGGACATGCTAATATGGATGAAAAACGTGTTCTGGCAAAACGATTGGTTAATGAAGAACCCGAGAATCGTACAGTGATTATTGATGATCTTGAGGGTAGCATTCATAAATCACTAGGTGCTCTCCCGAATATGGCATACATTTTCAACCCGAAAGGTGTTGTGGTACACAAAAGTACCTGGGCTGACCCTGAACCAATACGAAAGATACTGTTACAAAAGGATCCAGGATATATCGATCCTGTAGAACTTAGAGAACCTCCTCAAAAGCCTATTAGAACTTTACTCAGGATTCTACCCCGAGCTGGTAGGCATGCCATTTGGGATCTTCTAAAGGGTATTCCCAGGCTGGAAATGAATTATCGTCAGATCAGGAGACATAATAAGCTAAAATTTAAGTCATAAATTATCATCAGGTTTTTTTAGCTAGTTATAATTTAACTGGCAGGATAAAGTATAATCCTGGGCTGAGAGGAAGTCAGACACTTCTATAGGCCCTATCGAACAAATACCCCAAGCTAACTATCGGCTGTTTTAAAAGATTCATATTATTTTGTATATATTCTCATGAATCAAGTGTTTATATTGTTCTCGAATATAATCCCTAAAAGGTGTGTTATGTGGCTTCTACATATATTAATCCGATCCTTTCCTTTTATCTTATTGGCTTTTGGATACTTTGTCTTTTATCATTTTAAACATTGGCTACCCACTTGGGGTCTGTCTGACAAATGGAATAAACGGATCTTACATGCCTATCATATTTTAATGATCTTCTTTACCCTTCCCTTTTCCATTTTAACTATTTATGGCCCTAATAATTCTATCATCCCTCCTGACTGGTTTAATATGACTATTTTCTTCCCAGCATATGTATGGTACACGACTCATCTAATCTTGTTCCTCATATTACTGGTCTATGACGTGTTAAAGTTAGTGACATGGCCTGGAATCCATATCTACAGGCAATTTAGACCGTCCAATGAAGTGGATACCTCCAAAAGACAGTGGCTCAAAAAGTCAGTCATAGCCCTCCCCGTTGGCCTATTTGCCATCAACACCATTGGAGTCTACGGAAGCGATGACTATGTCGTGAACCGGATTAAAATACCCATCAAGAATCTCTCTTCCAAACTCAAGAACTTTAGGATCACCCAGATATCCGACCTTCACTTCGGCCCGTTTATGGATGATAAAAAGTTCGCAGACTATGCACGAGTCATCCATTCCCTTGGGTCGGATATTATTGTGGTGACCGGAGATATCATTCACTCCTCCAATGAACTGATCCCCATGGCGGCACGAGCCTTGATGTTCCTAAATATCGCAAAAACACAAGCCCGCCTAATCCCAGGGCCAGCGCCGTCAGAATATAAAAAAGAATGGAATAAATTTCGGGCCGCCGGATTCTGCCTCTAATCGCGTCCACCAGAAACCAACCCGAGGAAAGAGCTACCGTAAATATAACAGCCGTTTCCCGCGCGAG
>CAJXGR010000536.1 GCA_913053665.1 uncultured Spirochaetia bacterium | reverse complement strand
GGGTTATTTAGCCGCCTTGTTTTACGGGATTTTTATATCGGGCACTCAAGAACAATTTATGTCTCTCAAGCCGGATATAATTGTCAACTTTGCCATTTTACCCTCCTTTTATTTCTTTTTACTGTATGAAGTTAAGAAAAAAGAAAAGATGACCTATCTCATCCTGTCAGGTATATTCCTGACCCTTGCGGCTTTAGGAAAGCAACAAGCCCTAATCTTTGTGGGAGCCTATGGATTTTACTATATCATCATGAAACCCTGGCTTTTTAAGGAGTCCCTGAAAGCAAATATCAAGCCCTATCTATTGATTCTGTCAGGGTTTATAATATCATTTGGAGCCGTCATCCTAACGCTTCACTTAAATGGCTTGTTAGACAGCTTTTATAATCGTTATCTCTATTTTTATATTGCCTATCATCTCTCAGGTTTTTTTACATCGTACTATGAAACAGGTTACACCCTTCAGGACAGCAGTTCTTTTCTGCGAGATTTCCCCTGGAAGATGGCATTTATCATTGCCACAAACTTTATTATATGGTTTTTTGGCTATCTGTTCGTAAAAAGAGAAGTGATCCAACAGAAAGAACGAATAGGCTATCTTTTATTTTTCTTCTTTCTAACAACTTACCTCATATTTTTCGCAGGACTCGGAAGAATGTCCTTCCATTACATGATAATGAACATACCCTTTCTATCCCTCATGGCGGCCTACTATTTAGCTAAAAACTTTAAGACCAAATATCTGGGAAAACGAGGGGAACGATGGGTGAACCTTGCCTTACTCATCCCAATGATTCTTTATTTAGCCCTATATTATTCTGTGATCATCATCCATCATGTGAAACCAAGTTTAGTGGAAGATCGACTGAGTGGATTTATGGTCTATCGTAAGGATTATCGTGATCTAAGAGATTGGCTGAAAAGCAATACGAAAAAAGACGATACCATTTATTTGTGGGGCAACCTGGTGGAAGTGTATTATGCCGCAGATCGCAGGGGGATAGGGGGATTCAATTGGGGGGGGCACATACTTGCTGATCAGGAGAAGAAAATCAAGGAAAACAAGATGTTTTATGAGGATAGCCTTAAGATACAAAGATGGATACTCGCTGAGTTCAGGGCTAAACACTTGGCTTATTTCATTGACGCCAGCAAAAGCAAGGAGAATACCTACACCATGCCGCCACTCAACCGTTTTTCCCTAATCAGTAAGTATCTGAATAAGTCCTTCAAGAAAAAGACCATTCTAGACAACGGGATTCAAATCTACCAGCGTAAAGACAATGGATAAACCAGGGAAATCACGTTCCATGAAAGCTCTCATCATTTTACCCACATACAACGAAAAAGAAAACATCGAAAACATCATTCAGGCAATATCTAATAATCACCCATCTCTCGACATCCTGGTGGTAGACGACCATTCTCCGGATGGAACCGGTGAAATAGTGGATCGCTTAGCCCAAAAGCATCCAAGGTTAAAGATTATACACCGCTCTGGCAAACTGGGACTTGGAACCGCCTATATTGAAGGGTTCAAATACGCTCTCCAAAAGGATTATGACTGTGTCTTTGAAATGGATGCCGATTTCTCCCACAATCCACAAGATCTCCCACGACTATTAGAAGAAATCAATAGATATGACCTGGTCATTGGATCACGCTATATTCCAGGGGGATCCATTGTGGGCTGGGGTCCGGTGCGTTACATTATCAGTATGGGGGGTAATGTCTTAGCCCGTTGGATTCTTAAATTACCCATTCAGGACTGCACTGCAGGATTTCGCTGTTATAAAACCCGGATATTGAAAGAACTTCCGCTGGATGAGATCAGCTCAGAGGGTTATGGCTTTCAGGTGGAGATTTTGTTTCACTGCCATCTAAAAGGTTTCTCCATAAAAGAGATTCCCATAACCTTTACAGATCGTCAAGTGGGTCAATCTAAAATGAACAAGAAGATCGTCATTGAGGCTTTTAAGCGTTTGATACAATTGAGACGGAAGCATTTTTAGGAAATACAGTTAGGAGC
>CAJXGR010000535.1 GCA_913053665.1 uncultured Spirochaetia bacterium | reverse complement strand
GAAGGCTTTGGCCTCTTAGCCTCTGTCGAGCTGGGAAGCTCGACCTACAGGCTTTTTCAGAGAGAGTTCATTGACCTCTAGGTCGAGCTTCCTAGCTCGACAGAGGTCAATTTGTCAGGCTAAACTTTTGTTAGATAGATTCTTATGTTTCAAACTCACGTTACTTAATAAAAAACCTTGGCAAAATGGCAATCCTTCAATATCTTAATAGGATAAATGATGAATCTTTCCAATACATCTTGAGATGAAGTGATCTATGTCCATTGATAATGACAAAAGTACAAATGAACAAAGAAACAAAAAAAAGGACTTAATGGCCCAGCTAACCAAAGAGGCTATAGAGAATCAGGCTTTGGGAAAGGATGATGTGGCCGTCGACACCTATCACAAAGCCCTTCAGATCGCGGAGGAATTAGCGGACGATGAGGCCAAAATGGTTCTGAAAACCCATATTGGTCAAGTCCACCTGGCCTGTGAACGATATAATGAATCTCTCCAATGCTTTGAAGACAGTCTAGGACTGGCTAACAAACTGGGGGATATGGAATGGATCTTAATAAGACTCAATCATATAGCGAGCGTCCATCAGGCTAGGGGAGACTTTGAGAAAGCGGTTGACCATTACAAAAATGCGATGGCTATTTCAAAGGCCTTAATGGATGATGGATGGCAGGCTATCGGGCATACTAATCTGGGTGTTGCGTATCAGGCATGGGGGAAGATCGAAGTGGCCATCCAGGCTTATAAAAAAGCTTTGGAGATCGCTGAATCTTTGGATGACAAGGCAAATATCGCTCTCGGACTAAGTCTGATAGGTTTAGCCTATGATGGGCAAAAGCAATACGATCTCTCTTTAAACTACCTTGAAAAAGCCCTGAAGGTTGCCGAGGAAAGCCATCTTAAGGCCTATACAGACGCTTTGCCTGAAACGATCAAAGAGATCAAGAGTCGGTTGTAATTTGTTCTATCCAATAAACCCAAACCTATGACTATTGAATATATGAGAAATGAGGTGGTACCCTTTTATGTCACGTTTTCATGAGTTTTATCACACCATGCATGATGGTACATTGAAACAGATCAATCCATTCACTGGGACAGAGGTCTGGACAGTTCCAGGCAGGGCAGACAAGCCGGTTACCAATATAAAGAATAGAAAAGCCAAACCGATTGACGTAAAACCCATGGAAGAGGAGGATTATTGTAATTTCTGCACTCAAAAGTACTATGAGACACCTCCTGAGAAGGAAAGAATTATATTTAGTCAGGGTGAGTTCAGGGCTTGCTGCATTCGATCTTATGAAGAGATGAATAACCATTACGCTTATTTCCGTAGAGTCCCAAATCTCTTTGAAATCGTCACTTATAACTACTGGAAGGAAAACTATGGCTATAGGATTCCCCATTCCATCCTGCAAAGAAAATTGAACTATCTCTCCGATCAGCAGAGTAGGGATCATGTTATCCATGTGATCAATAACAAATTAACCGCTTCAGGGATAGATCCAGCTACAGTATCCGATGATGAAAAAGTAGAGGAGTTAGTGGATCCCTTTTTTGCAGGCTGTCACGAGTTAATTATTGGTGGACGCCATTATATAGACGGTGCAGAGGATAGTTTAGACTTATGTTCATCGGGTGATCTTACGGAAGAGGGTCATTATCAATACATCCAGTTTAGCATCCGCACGATGGAGGATATCTTCCATAAGAATCGTTTTGTACGCTATGTCGCCATCTTTCAGAATTGGTTAGCTCCAGCAGGAGCGTCTTTTAACCATTTGCACAAGCAATTGGTGGGACTGGACGAGTGGGGCACGTCCATTGAGAAAAAGATCGAGATGGTGAGACAGAATAGAAACGTATTTAATGAGTATGCGGCCAACTTTGCAAGCTACAACGACTTAATCTTTGCCGAGAACGACTTCGCTTTGGCCTTCGCAGACATTGGCCATCGTTTTGCGACCATTACGATTCTCTCAAAAAGCGTTCAACCTTATCCCTCACAACAGAGTCCTGAGGAGATACGGGGGAT
>CAJXGR010000534.1 GCA_913053665.1 uncultured Spirochaetia bacterium | reverse complement strand
TCAGCCAAATGCTCCACGTTAAACCCTTCCTTCTCCACTCTAAAGTTAAAATAGACAACTACTAACATACAAATAGAAATGGGATTGGTTAATACGGCTACAATGATTGAGACCATGACCGTTATCTCAATATCCACAGTTATTGCACCAATTATTACCACTATGATCTGGGTTACAAAGCCAACAATGAGTCCTAAAAGGACCAAAATACCCAATATATACCATTTCTTGCCTTTGGTTAACGTCCAACTTCTTTTCATGGAGTTAATGATTGAAGTGTCTTCAATTATAAGCACATTGAATGACAGGCTGTATCCCAACATAAAAATTATAAGTGGGACAAAAAGTAATAAAGTACTAATAAGTATTGCTATATAGATATCCACACCGACTAAGACTAGGAGACCTACTGGAATACCCATACTGGCAAACCCAAGGATATAGAACAAGACAATTAAACCTAAAAGAGGCAGGAGTTTACGTGAAATCCCCGTGAAATGATTCTTTAGGCTAAGTTGACCGCCAAGATATTTTTTGGAGACAACATTAACGATTAAAGCCATGACAACTACATAGGAAACTCCGGCAATAAGTGTATAGTAGCCTAAATTCAGGAGTAACGGTTTCAGATAGGTCATGATATTTGATGAATCTCTTATAATATTTTGTGACACAAACTCAGGATCCTGGAATTGAGCCAATAGAACCATCCATTCTTTAAGGAAAAAAATGGATGGTGCATAAAGTACTAAAGATACGATCATTAAAAAAAGCAAATTGTCAAAATACAGGTTAAAGCCTTTTCCCAGGGTCTCCCCAAAAGAATAATTTCTGAGTTCATATTTCATTTTCTTTTCCTTAAATAGATTATGGGGAATTATAATCTCACGGATATGAAAAAGCAAGTAAATCCATAGAAAAATAAATATTCCATGTTATTTTATTTGTAGTACATTTAAGAGACTAAAATCAGGTAAATGTCCTAAAAGCCCCCTATGGCTAGGTATTTTGTCAAATGATTTCTTTCTTCATTTAAACGCTATTTTGAGAGGTGACCATTGAAAAAGCTCATATTATTCTTGTTATTGATCCTATTCTCCCAACTTCAGGGTGTTCAAGCCGTTGAAATGAATAATCAATACCCTGTACCACCGGGTAGAAGTAAAAAAACGAAGAACTCATTAGAACCCTATGCTGCGTTTCTTGTTCCAGTAGTCTATCGCAAAGATAATGATCATTTGACAGGGGCCATTCATGTGATCCCTACTAAAGATCGTGACAATGTTCCGTCAAGTTTTTGGTTTTTCCTTAAGTTCAACTCGTCGAATCGACTATTAGGGAAAGATTTATCGGCCATGCTTCAGATCAGTCAGATGGAGGCTTCACCCGATGGCCGTTATTTAGCCGTTGTATCCGTTGGTGAGGGACATCCTATCCTTGAGGTTATGGATGTACCTACTCTTGTGAGACAACAGAAGGTTAAAAACCTGGTTGAGATCAATCCTTATCCGGGATATCTTTCCATAGGCCGATGGAGAGGGAATAACCTGGTGATTGAAAGCGATATGCTTTTAACTCATGGAGGGATGAACGAGAGAAGTCATGTACCTTCCAGTCTGGAGCTGGATCCTCCTGAAAAGTTTAACATAAATACTGCCACAAAGAAGATCAGCCCAGTCAAGCCAATTCTAAAGACCCCTGTAAAGTATTATGGCAGAAAGTTAAGACATAAAAAGCTCTCTACACGAAGACTGGCAGTGGAGGCTCTCAAAACCTTAAACTCATCGTCTGCTCTACCCTACCTTAAAAACGCTTTGAAGAGGGAAAAAGACAAGGGATTAAGAAAGCATATTATGAGGACGATAAAAGCCTTAAAAGGTTAAATACAATCCAGTTGAAAGATAATATTCTTTCATAATCCTATTGGCTGTCAAAATCAGATAACCCAAAAGGGTTTGAATTGTCAGTATAATCAGCTGTAGAGACGCATGGCCATGCGTCTCTACAGCTGACAATTCATAAACTTTTGAGTATATAAGAATA
>CAJXGR010000533.1 GCA_913053665.1 uncultured Spirochaetia bacterium | reverse complement strand
CTGGAAGACGGGGAATACTGGTACAATGAAGGGGATTTCAGGGATAATTAGTCCCACAGGTATTAGGGGCGACCCGGCGGAATCTGTTGAGCTTTTTCTTACTCCTCTCTCATTTTGGGGAGGTTGGGAGGGGGTGATTCACAGGGCTTTTCCTGTCACTATCTTCTCCCATAAAGGAATCCTCCCCTAACCCCCTCCCATAAAGGGAAGAGGGATAAGAAAATGGATTATAGCCCACATTAAATGTTCAATTCAACAGATTCCATGAATTGCCCATAGAGGTAATTATGTGACCCGTCAGTTATTGGATTCACTATCACTTATTATTCTCGCCTAACAGTTGTCGATCTAGTAGACTTCATTATCTTTAGACCCATGCAAACAGACAAGTCATCCTCCAAAAGCCAGGACTCAAGGATCGTTGGGCATTTGTGGCGATTGGTCAAGCCTTACCGAGTCTATTTAATCCTGTCTGTCGTTATTATATTGACTGGAAAAGCGTTTACTGTAATGGCCCCCCTGGGAATCAAGTATGCCATTGACATTATAGAAGGAAATCCTGTGGAACTCTCTCTCTTTGGTTATTCCCTGGCTCATTGGCCCTGGGTCCAACTGAGTCACATCGGGATATTTCTATTGGGTCTTTTCACCTTCCAATTTGCGACCAGCTATTTTCAGGTTTACGTGACCAACTACTTTGGTCAGAACATTATGAGAGACCTGAGAAACCAGATCTTCTCTCACACACTGAGTCAGTCCCTTTCTTTTTTTGATCACAATCGGGTGGGACAGCTTCTAACCCGAGTGGTTCACGATGTACAGACCCTGAATGAACTCTTTGTCACGGGAATATCCGCCGTTTTTGGAGACCTTTTTCTTATTGTGAGCATCATCATCATTTCCTTTTCCTTAGATGTTAAGCTGGCCCTCGTGAGTTTTATCATCCTTCCATTCTTGTATATAGGGATGATTCTATTTAAAAAGTACGCTAGAAAGTCTTTTTTAGAGATACGTATTAAACTCGCCAGGATGAACGCTTTCCTACAGGCCTCTATCAGTGGGATAAAGGCTGTTCAGCTCTTCAACAAGCAGGATAAGATGAGCAAAGGGTTTCGCGAAATACAGGCTGAATACCTGAAAGAATACCTTAGAACGATCAAGATCTACGCCCTTTACTTTCCTGGAGTGGAATTCGTGAGCATATTATCCCGTGTTCTCCTCCTGACCTTTGGCGGCTACTGGGTAGCCACCGGAGAAGTCCAGCTATCCATCATGATCGCTTTTTTATTCTATTCACCCATGTTCTTTCAGCCCATTAGAGAGCTGAGTGAGCAATATAACGTGTTACAGGCGGCTATCGCGTCCTCCGACAGGATATTTAAGCTTTTGGATACAGATGAAATCATAAGGGATAAAGCGGATCCTGTTATCAAAGAGGATTTTAGGGGAGAGATTGAGTTCAAGGATGTCTCCTTTGCCTATCAGGAAGGGTATCCCATATTGAAGAACATATCCTTTAAAATCAAGGCGGGAGAAAAGGTCGCTCTGGTAGGAGTTACAGGAAGCGGGAAGAGTACGATCATAAGCCTGATCAGCCGATTATACGACATTGAAGAAGGGGAAATCCTGATCGATGGGATTAACATTAAAGACCTACGCAAAAAGGATTTACGCCAACTTATATCCTATGTTTTACAGGATGTTTTCATATTCTCTGACTCCATCAAAGAAAATGTACGTCTATTTGATCCACGTTTTACGGATGAACATATTGAGGCGGCATCAGAAAAGGTTCAGGCCCATCGTTTTATTGAACGGCTGAAAGACACGTACGATGAGGGCTTGGGAGAGCGTGGGGTGGGCATATCCTATGGTGAGAAGCAACTCTTGGCCTTTGCGAGGGCTTTTATCCACCTGTCCAGGATCGTTATCTTCGATGAGGCCACCTCAAACATTGATTTGGAAACCGAAGAACTGATTCAGAAGAATATCACAGAGTTCATTAAGGATCATACAGCTATCATTATCGCCCATCGATTGTCTACCATAAA
>CAJXGR010000532.1 GCA_913053665.1 uncultured Spirochaetia bacterium | reverse complement strand
TAGCTACTGACCATAATTATATTCCAGTCATCATTGAAAACATCCGACCGAAGTATAAGATGACATTTACGTTGGAGAAAGCTGAAGGGTTAGAAGCAGATAAAAGGGGAAAGGGGAAAGGGGAAAGGTAAAAGGAGAAAGGTAAAAAAACGGGTTACGAATATCCTAATGCCTATTGACGGGGAAACGGCTGATATGTGTTATCCGTTACCTTACTCCTTTTCGTACCCAATGATTCACATATTCGAATAATGTGGGGTGATACCATAAATGTGACGGAAGGACACCTTGTATAACGTTTATTCGCTTTTCTTTTACATCATTTAGAGCTGCTTTCATGAGCGGAATTGCCTTTGCTATTTGATGAATTGGATAGGTATTGAAGTTATCACAATTATCAGCACGAATAATATCTTGGTACAACACTCCACCTGTATCTATGCCTTGATCAACAAGGTGGACTGTGACTCCACAGTTATCAGGGTCTCCATTTACCAAAGCCCAGTAACCACCATGCACACCACGATACCTTGGCGTAATTCCCATGTGGGTGTTAATGAATGGAGCATTAACAGAGGAAAGAACGCTTTTTGATATAATTCTTGTGCCATTAACAACAACAGCATCAGGATTGATTCTCTTTAGCAAACTGACTGTTTCTTCATTATTAATGCTGTCAACTTTTCTTATAATATTGTTTGGGAAACTTTTATCATTAAGTCCATAATCAGAGATGAGCCGCTTAACTCTGGTTTGGGATGTTTTGGCTAGTAATTTGTTAATTATCAAAAACAATAATTGCCCAGTTGTTTTCAGAATCCCCAGCTTTTTCATTCTTCGTTGAATCATAATTTTACCTGATGGCTTTTTTTCAAGAATTACGCATTCAATATCCACATAAGGGACCAAGCCGTGATACATTATTCTCGAGGATTGTCCATTTCCACATAGCATTACGATTCGGTTTTTTTTATTCTCCATTGCTTGCTCCAGGCAAGAGGCAAAGCTCGCCCATGTTCAAAGATACCATGCCATGATTCTTCTTTAGACGATTATAGTGTTCTACGATTTTTGCAAGAAAGTCGATATTTTTATTGGTGTTGATTCCGAAATTGTGTGGATGCCACCAAAGATGAAATATACGGTTGTTAATTGCTGCGTCGTCCATCGCATTTTTGATTCTTCTCAATCTCAGCCTATCCAGCACGGCTAATTTATCTGAATACGGACGAAGAAAGCGGCTTGCAGGAAAATTGAAAGGCTTCTCTTGAATGCAGTCTTTTAGGTCATATGTGTTGTGACCGGAGAGGTTGAGATATGCGTCAATCAAGCGAAATGCCCTCTGGAGCTTGTTTTGACCTACATCATCAGAGGCTTTGTACATCCAGCTTGATTCGTTTCCTCTATAACACTGCACACCCAACTTGATAAGCGTGGAGAGATATTCTGCATTCCATTGATTCCTTGGAAAAACAAGACTTTTTATCGAAATGCCCTTGCGTTTTGCGATCTTGATGGCTGAAAAAATATCCTCTTCAAATTGGGCAAGAGATTGCCCTTCTTCGAGGCAATAATAATGAGAAAATGTATGGGTGCCTATTTCTTGTCCATCGTGCTCCAGAATCAGTTCGATAATTGCTGGCGCAAAGTGATATGCGGTCTCAAGGTCAGATGTTTCCTTAATATATTTGTATGGTAAAAGTTCTTCTTTGTTGTATTTTGGTAATAATTTAGGGATGTTTTTATTTAGATCATCGGAGTCATTGAAGAATAGAAATCCAATCGTCGCCCATGTAGCATGAATATCGTTATCACTGAACATCCGCAACATCTCAGGCACGGCTTTTCTGACCCCCTGAAGATTATATTTGTATTGCTCGATACTTCGTTTGTCTCTTATCCCCCAGTACAACTCGAAATCAAGAGACACAGTAAAAACGCCATGTTTTAGATTCATGTAGATTGTCCTTTTTGCGGCTAACGAGGCTGTAGAAAACCCCAGTTTCCAGAGCGATCTGTATGAACGTCTAGTTTTTTGATTTCTCTAATCAATCCAACACAGCCTTTT
>CAJXGR010000531.1 GCA_913053665.1 uncultured Spirochaetia bacterium | reverse complement strand
GTTAGCTAAAACTGATTAACGTGAGTCCGACAGGCTAATTTATTGTTTTAAATATACTTATCTTTACTTTTGGGAGAGGGTTAGGGGTCTTCCTCCAAATTATATAATGAACTCATGGAACTCGCGTTAAGTATTGATAATGTACTATTCATCCCTATCATCTGGCTCATATCGAAAACAGCTTTCAGAAAAGCGGTTCACAAGCTTTATGATTGTTTTATCGTAATCTTTCATATCGATGGACTCATCTATAAACCTTTTCACCGATCCTGAGTCCCTTTCTACAAGGCTGAGCCTGATGAAATAGCCCGTTTCTTTTTGGATGAACGTCATCCGAACTTCATGATTCACATTATTGTGCTTGAGGCCACGGGTCTCTTCAGCAGATAGCTCCTTTAAGTCGTAAAGATCAAACCGCTTATCAGACAGGTACTCAACAATATCATCTCTTATGTCTTCCATATCACCTGGATCGATAGACTCAATATCTCCTTTAATCTCTGAGACGATAACAGGAAGACTCTGACCCTGTAATCTAAGATAGGGAGGGTGTATCCGATAGATCCTATTGAGAGAGTCGTTTTTGTCACGTGTCTGATCCAACTCGTCATATATCAGGGCTAATAAACTGTAGGCCTTTAATTTAAGGGTCTTTTCGTGGGCGTTAAAATACTTCAATGACGACCTGATATATCGCAAAGCCTGCTCATAACTCCCATCATCCAGATATATATGCCCTAAATAAAGATAGTAAAAGCCTTTGGCATGGTCTCTTTGGTCTTGTCCAGCTCCTGACTCACCACCTGTTAACTGGTTTAATTTCTTTATCATCAGCTCTGTGTCAAACTCAATCAACATTTCTGATAAGCTTCCATAGTCAAAGATGGACTCAGTCTCATAAATGTATAGGTCATTAAGCTGTTTTAATTCATCCACAGCGATTTCAGCGGCCTTATCCATATCCCAACCACTTTGCCACTTGAGTTCCCACTGATCCCAAAGCCGAGATACTCTCTCAAAAAGGTTTAGGCCAATCTCTTCATCTTTATAGTTCATTAAACCCTTATTCACCAAGCTTTTCAAATAGAAAATGAGGTATCTATAATGGGATAAGGAGAACCCAACGAATCCAAAGTGCTGCTTGTAATCCTCTGCTTTTTCCAGGAGGGTTTTAGCTTCATTCAGATCACCCCTGTAGTAGGCTGTCTGGGCTTTAGAGACATAAATCAAACCTAAATCTTTGGCTGGAGGGAGTCCTCGACTCAAGTTCTTGTAATCCATATATAGATATTTGTCTAATACTTCTTTTGATTTTATTAAGTTAAGTTCGCTAATGTAAATATCGCTAAGATTTAAAGGAAATAATGCAGTCTGGGTGCTATTTATACTGGTCGTTTCAATGGCCATTTTATAATGCTTTACCGCTTTGTCATACTGGAACAGGCTTTTATAAAGCTCTCCCATATTGTTATTCTTCACTATTGGATCTAAGTTAGTCGCCATATCATAGGCCTCAAGGGCTTTTTCATAGCGTCTCTTCCTGGCATACAGTATCCCACTAATATTAAGACAGCCTCCATCTGCTTTACTAATACTCAAACAACGATTCACCATATCTCGACTCATATTTGGCTTATGGAGCTTAAAGTAAATCCAGGCGATTCTACTATAGTTGTTTGTATCTCCCGTATCATAGGATAGAGACGTCTTAAAAACTTCTAACGCTTTATCATACTGATCCAACTCAAGATAAGACTCGCCGAGGAGTACTAAAATCTGCCTCAGCCAGGAAGTATAATTCAGTTTGCCATACTCCTTTTCATACTTTTGACGAGCGAAAAGAAACTCTCTGACAGACAGGTTATACACTTTAAAGCTATAATAATGACTTCCTAACTTGTAGTGGGGTTTGAAATAAGAGGGATCTATTGCTATAGCTTTTCTCAAGGCTTCTTTGCCTTCTTCCCGTTCCCCCTTCCTGAAATGCTTTGAGGCGGACTGGATTAATTGATCCGCTTTATATCGCTGGGAATCCGCAACTTGTGAGTAAACGAGAGGGGGGAAAACTAATATG
>CAJXGR010000530.1 GCA_913053665.1 uncultured Spirochaetia bacterium | reverse complement strand
ATAAAACCTGTCACCTGTAGAGACGCATGGCCATGCGTCTCTACAGGTGACAATTTTTAATGACCCCAAATGAAACTTGCACTCGATTTAGGACTTCATCTTGACTTTATCTCATCCATGTTGTATAATTATTAATTACTGATCAATTTCATCCAGGAGCACAAATATGGCCTTTTTCAAAGGATCCTTAAAACGCGTTGAGATTCTCTCAAAACTAAGTCTTTTCCTCATTGCAATGGCCTTGAGTGTCTTTCTCATCCTCCTGAGCGACAATTTTATGGAGGATATACCCCACTGGTTCAAGAAACCCATCCGGAAAGAGTTTCAGGATAAGCCTCAATTAGACAAAATAAATGGAGAAATGATCCCAATCGGTAAAAAGCTTAAAAAAGCCGATGAGAAAGTCTCCAATCTATCCATCTCTCTAAACATTGCCAACAGGAAGTATCAGTCAGAGAAGAAGTCCTTTGAGACCTGGTTAAAAGCAAGGCGGACCATTGGCTCACCCAATGAAGACTCCAAAGTCCGTGATCGAGGCAAGCAATTAGATAGTCTGAGAGTCATAGAAGACGCTTGGCAAGCGAAGATAGATGCTGTCAAAAAAGAGCAGAAAGGCCTAGTCGCTCATCAAAGAAGTCTAGTCTCCAAGCGATCCAGGACAAGGGCTAAGGGAAACGAAAAGTACCAGACAGCCTATAGAACATTCTCCATAAAGATATTCTTTGTAAGACTTGCCATCATTCTCCCCATCATGATTTTAGCATTTATCTTATTGGCCAAGTTCAAAGCAAGTAAGTTCAAGCCATTGATTTGGGGATTTACTATCTATGCCATATATGCCTTCTTCTTCGGCCTTGTCCCCTATCTACCCAGCTTTGGGGGTTATATACGCTACGCCATCGGTGTTCTGCTCACCCTATCCATTGGTTATTATGTCATCAAACGCCTCACTGTTTTCACTGCCAGGAAAAAGGCCGAACTAGAGGAGTCTCGTGAAGGGAGGCTTAAGAAAATCAAGCATGGAACAGCTATTAAGGCTTACAACTCCCATTCCTGCCCCTCGTGCGAGCGGGATTTCCTTTCCAATAAGTGGCTCCCCAAATCCAAAAAACTCCAGACCGTTGTCCTTGAGGATGAGGCGCCCTCTTTCTGTCATCATTGTGGTCTTCAGATCTTTGATACCTGTGCTAAATGCAATCACAGGAACTTCATCCATTTCCCCTACTGCTCAAGCTGTGGTGAGACACTGAACGCCTAGTAGGTGTCCAAACTAGTCAGTGGAATATATCCATGAGAGTTTATAATACTAAAAATACACGTGTCTATCCTAAATATATAATAGTTATCGTCTTACTTATTGTTTCCCCCATAGCTTTTTATAAGTTACAATCAAATAAATCCAACCTTCCAGCCGATAGGATCACGAGGCAGGATATCACGGTGATGACTTACAACCTACACTTCTTCCAAAAGGGTTTTGACGGCATTCGTAAAACGATTGAGAGGCTAAAGCCTGATCTGGTGGCCCTACAGGAAGTTTTAGTGAACAAAAAGGATCTGTCAAAGCGTTTAGCAAAAGATCTAAACTACTATCAAGTTTCAAGCTCTCCCTATGTTTTTAACGGCCACACAAAATGGGTCTTATCTTTTTTGAGCAAAAAACCTATCAAAAAGATGGCTGAAATTAGGCTTGGGAGAAACCGAAGGGCTTTTCGAGTAACGATAGATTATGATGGACAGGTCGTAAACTTCATCACAGTCCACTTGTCTCCGTTCAGGTGGTCAAAAAGTCATATTCTGAAGGCAAATACCCATCGATCTCAACTGCGTCAAAAGGAAATACAGGATTTAATCAGGTGGATTGAAAGGCCTAACAAGCGAACCGTCCTTTTGGGTGACTTCAATAGTCTAAAATCCATGGGTGAGTTAAAACCTCTTATTAAAGCAGGATTCAAAGACGTTTACACCGATCTAAACCAGGTCAATGAGGGGACATTCAGATTAAGCCAGGATACACAGGATAGAATCCAAAAATATCTACTCAGAACACTCATTCCTCAAAAAGTGACTCTGGATTAT
>CAJXGR010000529.1 GCA_913053665.1 uncultured Spirochaetia bacterium | reverse complement strand
CTAATCTCTTTTCTGCAATGCGACGTAATTCATTATCAGAATAGGACCCAGGTGGATGGCTTCGATTGTCTCCTTGCTTTTGATCAAAAATAGTCTGATAATTCTCTAACAGCATCAAAGCACCACGTATATCATTTTTAGTATAATTGCTAAATCCCAATAAATCTATGAATGCTACAACTTTATCATTCATTAAAACTCCTTGTCACTTAAACTATGAGCGCTTATTTACTAAACACTTCACTATAACAAATGTTCCAATCCCTATAACTAATCTCCTAGCCACAGAGCCTGTTACTCTCTGACCCTGCCTGATGACAACCCACGAAGGATTGGAAGGCCTTGGTAGGAGAGAAATCCAGCCAATACACCTATGAAAAGACAGGGTACAAAGGCATTGCCATCCAATTAGCCAGGCGAAAAGTAAGGGATTACGCACTGAAGGATATTCAAAAGTCCATTGACTTGATAAACAGGACTCGTTCAGGGTTCTTGAAGGGCCTCAAGGAAATAGTCTATCTCGCAGAAACGATGGAGACTTGGGAATACGGGAAAGAAGTTTTGAGCAGGGGCTGGTACAATGAATCAGAGAAGATATTATATTTATTTAATCGTGGAAGCCTGTCTCCATCCAGTGTATTAAATCACGAACTGGGGCATCATGTTTTCCATGAGCTTTTGGAAAAGAGGTTTGGCAGGAAAATACTTGGGATCCCTAATGGGAGAGAGGAAATAGCGGATATTATCGTAGAAATATTAAGGGATAAAACCTACGGCAGGAAGTTACTTATTGAAACGTTTAGGTTTACACCACAGGAGATAAAAGAAATTGAGCAGATTCTTGGATTGTGACATAAGGAAAGAAAGTCTTGATCATCTTTTGCTGTTCCTTCTTAGTGAGAGAGGCAAAGCGATTGGGAAAATCGGGATCATGGGTTTCAACCATGTACTGGACGGCATCGTCAAAGGTTTTAATATCGGGACTGTAACGCATAAAGGCACCTCTTATGATAAGTATAACACCAAATCGGCAAAAGGGCAAGCAAAATGAAATGGTATGAGATATTCAAAGCTGGAAACTACCCTCAAGGGGATTACACAAAGAAGAATCTGGATGAGCTTGTGGATAGATTCGCTCGAGAGACGTCGGGAGCACCGATCACTCTTAATCACAACAAGAAAGGTCCGGCCTATGGCTGGGTGGATCAGCTTAAGCGAAAGGGCGACAGGCTTTTAGCCACTTTTAAACAAGTTCCTGAAGCCTTCCAGGCTGTGATCAAGAAAGGGCTGTTTAAAAACGTGTCGGTGGAACTCGCACCAGACAGGGATGGAAAAGGGGAACGTCTCAGGGCGGTGAGCTTTTTAGGGGCCACACCTCCAGCCATCAAGGAACTAGACCTCGTTGAGTTTGGAGAGGACGAAGACGCTATATATATTGATTTTAAGGAGGACAATAGAATGGATGAAGAAGAGAGATTAAGAATCCGTGTGGCAGACCTTGAGAAGGAGCTTCAATCCAATAAGGATGAGATCAAGACCTTTTCAGAAGCGGAAAGCGAAAAAGACAAACGCATAGAGGTGCTTGAAACAGGGATCAAAAGCCAAGCTTTAGAAACGAAAGAAAAAGAGGTGAAAGCCTTTTGTGAGGCTCAAGTGGAAGCCAAAAAGGTCTATCCTGCCGAGGTGCCTGGGATCACCCAGACTCTCATGTCTTTGGACAGTACAGAGATTAAGGAGTTTTCAGAAGAGGACGGAAAAACCTCAAAGAAGACGGCTTTTGATCAGTACAAAGAGGCTATTGAAGGGCGTCCGGAAGTGGTCAACTTTGGCGAAATCGTGACGGACAAGACAGATCGTCAGTATGACTTTAGTGGAAGCGAGGGACAGACGGAGGTGGACAGTGAGGGGCTCGTGATCTTCTCTGAAGTGGAAAAGGAAGCAAAGGTCAGAAACATCTCCCTTTACGACACGCCAAAAATCCATGACCTCACCAAAGAAGTGATCCATAGGAGGAAAGACCAATGAAAAACCCAACAAGCCGGATCAGTCAAAGGGTAAGCCAAGACGTAGGGGCCAATCTTT
>CAJXGR010000528.1 GCA_913053665.1 uncultured Spirochaetia bacterium | reverse complement strand
GGTGAACCCGTGTGTTCACCCTTCCACAAGGGCAGACACGTGGGTCTGCCCCTACCAGGACTATTCATCAAATAAGCATTGAAGAAACACTAGTTGATTATTCCTGCTGAACAGGGTTAGGACTTTAGAACCTCAGGGTATCCACCGTCTTTTGGGCAGATGCTTTTTTGGACAGGAAATACGCGGCGAAAATAGACACAAATATGGCTCCAACGCCTATGAGCAATATATCCGAATAGTTGATGGAGTAAGGGAATTTGTCCAAATAAAAAACACTTGGATCCATAATATGCCATGGGAAATCAGAAGGGTCTCTCATACCGGAATTATCTCCAGCAATTTTATATATCATCAATCGTTGGGAATGAACAGCATTCTCCACAAAACATATAATCTCGTTTAGGGACACAGTGATCAACACACCCAAGATCGTCCCAATGATCACTCCAACAAAACTGATCATGAATCCTTCCACCACAAAGATGGTCTTTATGCTTTTGCTTTTGCTACCAATGGCTTTAAGGATCCCAATCTCTACTCTTTTGTCTAAAACAACAATACGAACCGCTATATAGATCGTCACGAAGGCTGAACCAACAAGAAAGAGGAGGAGAAAAAGCATGAGGTTCTTTTCCATATCAAAATCTTTAAAAATACTTTCTTCTAAAGTGTTGAATAATATTAAGTCAGAATGACTCTTTTGAATCACATTCTTCAGAAAAGATGTGAATTGGCTGGCTGAAGCACCCTTTTTTAAATGGATACCGATATCAGTGGGTAGATTCTTGAACTGAAAGACCTCACTAATTGCTTTGAAGTTTATAAATACAAGGGATTTATTAAACTTCGCATAACCGGCTGAATAAATATCGGTCACCTTAAGGGTTTTCATGCTGTCCGGGTTTGCATCGTATAGAAGGTCTCCCTGGGGAATTAAAAGCTCAATCTTATCTCCCTTACTCGCTTTAAGGTTGTTTGTCAAGGCCGCTCCAATGACAATGCCCTTTACATCCTTTATCTGAAAAGGAATAGGCTTTTCTTCCTCCCGTCTATTTGAATAGCAGACCTTTTCATCTTCTTCTTTCTCTACATCTGTGTCCATCAGAGTTATTACGTTGTTCGGGAGGATATTGCTATTCTTATCGACTTCGAGGACCACTGAGTTGTTGTCAATGGATGAGCCAAATTTGTCGTCTTCTACGTTATCATCGGCCTCATCGTCATCGTCGGGATCATATCCGTCAGGTTCAATTTGACTGTAAAAGGGCTCTGAGGCCTGGATTTTCACATGCTTTGTAAAGAGTTCATTGATCGTTATATCTTTATTGTAGAATCCTTTAATGGTTACATAAAACGTGTCATCTCCCCCCTTTTTTTTAATGAGTCCCTGGCTTTCAAAGAATGGGATGGCAAAGGCCACATCCGGATGAGACTTAATCTTCTTCAAAACAGCTTTGAACTGTGTGAAGTTATTGTTTCGATGTCTGACCCGATACTCGAAGTTTGTAGCAATGATCTTTTCCTTAATACTGTTATGAAATCCGTTGACAATCGATAAAACGATGATGGGGACCATAATCGCGAGGGCGACGGTTAATATGGAGATGGATAACAATTTAGATATAAAGAGATTGTCTTTTTTAGACTTTAAATATCGGAGGGCTGTGTAGAGTTCAAATTTCATAATAAGTCATACTATATGGGATTTCAAAGGATGTGCACACTGTATTAAAACGTCTCTTGGATGGCAAAATATGTAAAGCTTATTGAAATATCCAGTCTGATCTATATATCCTGTCCGTGACGTGATAATATTAATAAAATTAACCTATGGGTCAATGGAAATTATAAAAATCTACGAATAATTCAAGGGACTATGGGACTGCTACTTTGAAATGGTTTTGGTTAACTCTTTGAAAATCAACGTGTAAAAGCCAAACAAGTCAATATCTCCTCGGACAATTCTATTTCACCCACTGTTTGGAAGACTTCTCTACTGATATCCAAGCTTTGAGCCATCCTATCGGTAAGTAATATCATAGATTGATTTGATTTATGTGCTCTGAAAAGCTGTTCTGCCATGAGAC
>CAJXGR010000527.1 GCA_913053665.1 uncultured Spirochaetia bacterium | reverse complement strand
TATAAATCTTTTTTAAACATCATCTCTTCCATTGTGTTGGACTTGGATTTTACTTCAATACATACCTCAGGAGCAATGGAACAAGCATCTTCATTTTTTATGATTTTAGCTCGATCATTTGATACCCATGCAACATCGGGTACTTTTACATTATCTTCAGTTTTAACACCACATTCTGGAAGAACTTTTCCTGAATCAATCATACGACCTAAAATTTGAATTATCTCCCCCTGATAGAATGCATGATAATTTCTCGCTGGACTCATCTCGATTTTCCCCCAGTGGTTGAGTTCAATTTTATAGGGTAAGTCCTGCAAACATGGATCCTCACACACTTCCTGCCAGTTCATACTTATATCCTCAAATCACAACATGTTTAGGAAAATCAGGGAATCGTATAGATTGGTCTAGCTGACCTTCTGTATTATAAAAGCTCATATCTCCTGACTCATCACAAAGCCAGAACTCTTCAGCTCCAGCCTTCAGGTATAAATCTTTTTTAAACATCATTTCTTCCATTGTGTTAGACTTGGATTTCACTTCAATACAAAGCTCAGGGGCTATAGAGCAGGCATCTTCATCTTTTATAATCTTGGCACGATCATCTGATACCCACGCAACATCTGGTACTTTTACATTATCTTCAGTCTTAACACCACACTCTGGAAGAACTTCTCCTGAATCGATCATCTTGTTCAAAGCTCGAATTATTCTACCTTGATAGAATGCATGATAATTTTTCGCCGGGCTCATCTCAATTTTCCCCCAATGGTTGAGTTCGATTTTATAGGGTAAGTCCTGCAGACATGGATCCTCACACACTTCCTGCCAATTCATATGTAACTCCATTTTAAGATAAAATCTTAAGACATTATAATCTAACGTGAATTCGGGAGATAAGAATCTATCTGCCAAAAGTTTCGCCTGACAAATTGGGATCTCTCGAGTTAGGAACCTCGATCTGCAGGCAAATGGACTCTTTCTGAAAAAGCCTGTAGGTCGGACTTCCCAGTCCGACAGGGAGTTAGCCATTTTAACTTATTCCCAACTCACGTTAAATCAATAAGTGACGGGTTTATCCAATTCCTTGTAGGGAAAAGTTTAAAACCTTTCCTTACAAGGAATGATCACTCATTATGGATTCCTTAAGAATCCCAATGTTTTGTGACGTATTTGTCGATTCCAAAAACAATGAGTTTGACTTGTCGTTGGAACTGAACAATTTCTTTTGCACTCATACCATGGACACGGGACAGGTTTTGCCACATTTCTTTATTCAATGCCTTTTCAGTACGAGTCTTTTTATTCAATTTTTCGCCCGGACGTCCATAGAGTTTGAGTTCAATGACTTTGCCCTCTCCCATATCGCTTAGAAATATCTGAAACTTAATGAACTTACCTTTTTCATATTGCAGAATCTTTATATTAAGTTCTTTTCTACTCTTGTTATTAGAGATTCTATAAATATTTTTGAGGCCAATCTCTTCAGAATAAAGTAAGTACTTCACTACGGTTTTAGCCATAAGGGGTAATTTCTTAAAATGAACAACTTCGGCAATCGTTGTGATGTTTATTTTTTTGTAGATATTAACAGTCTTGGAATTACCGGCTTCAATGCTTGAGATCGCTAAAGTCAGTATAAAAACTATAAGCAAAAAACTACTTTTTTTCAACATAACTCACTCCTTTTTTCTAATTTACAAACTTTTATCTCTTTAATATGGTAATATGTAATATTAAGGATGTCAAGATGACATTTGTTACAACTGGTATCCTTCAAAGAGTGGTGATAATTCTTAAAAGACTGGAGCAAGGTGTTTTATCTGAGTGAACTTGTTAAATAGTTTTATGAATAAAGTTTCTTGGATCAATAAGATTTTCATCATTATGAGATTGCTATGTTCATTCATGTCTATTTATGGGGGATACGATTCTCTCTAGTGCCGGTGAAAACTGGGATACCTGTGGTCACGTAGGCTTTCCACACTTCAAGGTACTTCCTGGATAGATGGGTATTGTGTTCTATCTCCTTCTTTGTTAAGAGACGCTTTAATTTAGCGGGTGAGCCCGTGATGAGAGAGTCCTTTG
>CAJXGR010000526.1 GCA_913053665.1 uncultured Spirochaetia bacterium | reverse complement strand
GGTCTTGACCCCCAATATCTTGAGCTGGAACTCACGGAGAGCATATTGATGGATAACGTGAATCGAGTGATAAAAACCTTAAGAGAGCTAAGAGCCAGGAGCATCAAGATTTCCATTGACGACTTCGGGACGGGTTACTCCTCCTTAAGCTATCTGAAGCGGTTTCCCATCGATAAGCTCAAGATCGATCAATCCTTTATTCATAGCATCCCCCTCCATAGGGATAATTCAGCCATTGCCTCCGCTGTTATTGCTATGGGCCAGGCGTTAGACATGCAGGTCATAGCTGAAGGGGTAGAAACCCGTGAACAGCTCAACTTCTTAGAAGAAAATCAATGCGATGAGGCTCAAGGATACCTTTTCAGCCGACCTGTTCCCATCGATCAGTTTGTGGAACTACTTAAGAAAGAAGATCGACTCTGAGATGATCATGGCTAATGCGATGCACACGCCCAAAGGCTTTTGTGAAATTGGCGTGGTCATTGGCTCATAGAGACTAAACTCCACTATGCTCGTGATGAGACCATGGGAGAAGATAGATGTCGGGTAGGTAAAGGGAATGGGAGTCAGATTTTAGCGGGTTTAAGGAATACAATACTTAATTTATTTCGACTGAATGAGGTGAAAAATGTGGCGGCTGAGATAAGAAAAACCATGTATTATTCCGGTAATTACAAATATTACTTGGGATTACATTAAAATGAAATAGCCCTGTAAAATAAGACGAAATCATTTGGATTCCTGGTTTAAAGTATTATCTTTATCACGTTAAGCAATTCTAGAGGATAAGGGAGTCCGGGAAAGATGAAACTGTTTATTGACACAGCCAATATCGACGAAATCAAAGAGATCAGCGATCTCGGCATTATAGATGGAGTCACCACCAACCCTTCACTCATCGCAAAGGAAGGACGGGATTTCAAGAGTGTGGTTCAGGAAATCACATCGATCATTGACGGCCCCATCAGTGCGGAGGTCATCAGCACAGACGCCGAAGGGATGCTTAAGGAAGCTGAGGACTTAGTCCAGATACACCCTAACATAGTTATTAAACTCCCACTCATCGAACAGGGGATCAAGGCCACGTCTATCCTGAGTAAAAAAGGGATCAAGACGAATGTCACCCTATGCTTCTCTCCCATGCAAGCTTTATTAGCCGCTAAGGCCGGTGCCACCTATGTGAGTCCATTCATCGGTCGACTGGACGATATCAGTCATGACGGCCCTCAGCTTATTAGAGATATTATAGAGATTTATGAGAACTTTGACTACCCAACAGAAGTGATCGCCGCCAGCATCCGTCACCCGATTCATGTACTGGAGGCCGCTAAGGCACGGAGTCATATTGCCACTATCCCCCTTAAAGTAATCAAACAGTTATTCAACCATCCCCTCACGGATATTGGCCTCGAAAAGTTCCTTAAAGACTGGAAAACAATGAAATAGTCGGTTCCTTATGAAATGGATTCTTTCTATCCTCCTCATTTTTCTGTCCTCTAACCTAGGTCTATCCAAACAGCAATATAACTTTCCCAAGGATCACTCAGCCCATGAGGGTTATGAAACAGAGTGGTGGTACTATACAGGCCATCTTAAGACAGACTCAGGAGAGGAATACGGCTTTGAGCTTACCTTTTTTAAGGTGGAGTGGTCCAAATACAAGAGTCAAGCACCGAAAGACTGGAAAGCCAAACCCCTGTACATGGCCCATTACGCCATTTCTGATAAAAATGCTAATATATTTGAGTACTCTGAACTCATCAATCGGCCGATAGGTCAGATAGCCGGTGCCGATGGGGATTCCTATCATGTCTGGAATGAAGACTGGAGCGTCCAGTTAGAAGATGATGTCCATCATTTAAAGGCTCAGATGAAGGACTTTGCCATTGATCTCCAGCTTAAGCCCCAAAAAAGACCCGTGATCCATGGACTGGACGGATTGAGTTATAAAGGGAAAGACAGGAATAATTACTCCCATTATTACTCTCTCACCCGCTTAGAGACCAAAGGAACCCTTGCGATAGGTGGAAAGACCTTCCAGTGCACGGGACTGAGTTGGATGGATCACGAATGGATGAACAACCGCTCTTTTTCTGAGGG
>CAJXGR010000525.1 GCA_913053665.1 uncultured Spirochaetia bacterium | reverse complement strand
ATGGTAAGTTCTTTATCACTCTTTTAATTTGATAATTACCATGAAACAATGTTCCTCATAAGGATAAGCAGGTGGAAAATCACCATTTCGTGAGCTTTGACATCGAGACCACCGGGCTAAACCCTTTGGATCACAGGATTATTGAAATAGGAGCTGTCAAATTTACCCTTGGTCAGGGAATCATTGATACATTTTCATCCTTTGTCGCTTATGATGGGGTGATTCCCAAAGGGGTCATAAAAATACACGGTATCACCAGTGAAATGCTCATTGGAGCCCCCCCCATTGGTCAGATTCTTGAACAGTTTGTTGAATTCATCGGAGAAGGCGGCTTAATAGCCCATAACGCATCCTTTGATGCCAGTTTTATTGGTTATCAGCTGGGTCATCATCAATTAGAATATCCAAAAAACCAAATATTTGATACCTTATTACTGTCACGGAAATTATTACCGACTGCTAAAAGCCATAGTTTGAGTAATTTGAAGAAACAGTTTAATATCCTTGTAGATAAAGAACACAGAGCCCTGGATGATGCCAAAGCCGCTATGGAACTCTTTAACATTCTTATAAAGGACTGGACTCGACCTTCAGTAAAATACTTAAGTAATTTGATCCAGATGAACCCACCTGTTCATTTTTACGAATTCACCCTGGCATCCTTCAATAAGCACCAAGAGAAGGTAAAATCTATCAATCAGGCTATCGAAAAAAAAGATAAACTTCTCATATCTTACTCTGACAAACAAAAACACCAAAGTGAACGTTTTGTTTTACCCTCTGCAATTCTATTGAATAATGGATATTTGTACTTAGTGGGTTATTGCCTCTTAAGGCAGGAAGAAAGACGTTTCCGTCTGGATCGCATCACTCATATAGAGACCCAGCCAGGTGCGTCCGCCTGGATGCTCTATAAATGACCTTGGATAAAGGATTTCCATATCAAGCAGGATTTAAATGATTGCCAATCGTATGCAGACTATTGACTCATCAGGAATCAGAAGAGTCTTTGATCTGGCCAGTAAACTCAAAGATCCCATCAATCTAAGTATTGGTCAGCCAGACTTTGATGTTCCTGACTCAATCAAAAATGCGGCTATCACAGCGATTCAGGATGGTTACAATGGATACACCCAAACAGGAGGGATTCCTGAACTTAGAAACAAGCTGAAAGTAAAATTGGAAGCAGATAGACAGAAATCTTATGAAGACCTTATGATCACAAGTGGAGTATCGGGAGGCTTGTTTTTGGCCTTTCTGACCCTCATAAACCCTGGCGATGAAGTCTTAATCCCTGATCCTTACTTTGTATCCTACAAACAACTTGTTAAGTTTGTGGGTGGCAAAACGGTATTCGTCGATACCTATCCCGATTTCTCTATCACAAAGGACAAGATTGAACAGGCCATCACGCCTCAGAGTAAAATCCTCCTGCTGAACTCCCCAAATAATCCTACAGGACAGGTGATCCCTAAAACTGAACTGATTGAAATCGCCCAACTCGCCCAAAAGCATAATTTAATGATCATCTCTGATGAGATTTATGACTTATTCGTCTATGATGAACCCTTTCACTCTATTTCAGCTTATTACCCTCAAACTCTGCTTTTATCAGGGTTTTCCAAGACTTTCGGAATGCCGGGATGGCGAGTGGGCTATGCCGCCGGCCCTAAGGAAATCATCCAGGAGATGATGAAGATCCAGCAATACACCTATGTTTGTGCCCCCTACCCTGCCCAGAAAGCTCTTCTAAACTCACTAAATCATGATGTATCCGATGAAATCTCAAACTACAAACGTAAACGAGACATCGTTTCTAATGGATTGAAGTCTGACTTTGACATCCAAACACCTGGTGGAGCCTTTTATGTCTTCCCAAGAGCCCCTCATGGTGATGATCAGTCATTTGTTGAAAAAGCCATAGACAATAATATACTGATTATACCAGGATCCGTATTCTCAGAGCGAAACACTCACTTTCGTATTTCCTTCGCCACCTCAGACAAGCAATTAAAGCAAGGGATCGATATCTTAAACCAGCTTTAGCCCCTCTAAACTGTTAATTGACAGGAAAAATTATACTACAAGAATGAGACAAAGTCAAGGATTATCTTTTAGTGGAC
>CAJXGR010000524.1 GCA_913053665.1 uncultured Spirochaetia bacterium | reverse complement strand
ATGAGCTTTAAGAATGCAATGTCTCTCTTGGAGAAAGGAAAAATAACCGATCTGAAAACCATAGTCAGTCTCTACCAAGTGAAAAGCCATTTAAAGCTTTAGGAAGATGAACCAGCCAATAGGTTTACATAGCGAAGGTTCTTGCAAACTTCAATGAATGGTTTATCATGAGATTAAAGTTGACAAATTATATTAATTCACTTAATTTCATGGGAAAAAATAATACGTGACAAACCTATGATTGTACAAAAATATGGGGGTACATCGGTTGGAACCTCTGAGAGGCTGATCAGTGTGGCTCAAATCATTGAGAAAGCCTGTGAGAAGGAGCCGGTCCTTGCTGTTGTGTCGGCGATGAGTAGTTATGTCAAGTCAGAAGGGACGACCAGTCGTCTTCTGCACGCTGCTGACTGTGCTATCCACCAAGAAGACTTTAAACCCATCCTCTTGCAACTAAGAGACTTCCATATCAACACTGTGAAAGAATGCATCAAGGATTCTAATGTCCATAAGAGTGTTCAAAGCTATGTTGAGAGGATATTTGATAAATTAAAACAGTTCTTAGAGGCCCTAACCGTCATTCGGGAGTTTTCATCCAGATCTTCCGACCGGATTCTCAGAGTGGGCGAGAAGTTGTCGGCTTCGATTTTAGCAGGAGTTCTTAAGGACAGGGGGCTCAAGGGAGAGTATATTGACCTTTCAAATATCGCTCCTGAAGGCTATTCTAAAGTTAGTCCAAAGTTTTTTACTGCTCTGGAAAGCAATCTTTTGGATCTCTTAAGTCCTGTGGTCAAGGAAAAGAAAGTGCCTGTCATAACGGGATTTTTAGGCGAAATCCCTGGAGGGATTATTGAGAGCATCGGCAGGGGGTATACGGATTATACAAGCTCTCTGGTAGCGGCTGTCCTAAAGGTTCGAGAGCTTCAGATATGGAAGGAAGTGGATGGCATCTTTACAGCAGACCCGAAATTAGTTGATCAGGCCAAAGTATTAGCTTCTATAACCCCCCAAGAGGCGGCTGAGTTAACCTATTTTGGATCTGAAGTGATCCACCCTTTCACAATGGAACGAGTAACTCGAGCGAATGTCCCTGTAAGGATTAAAAACACTTTTAGACCCAACGAGCCCGGCACTCTCATTACTGAGCAGGAAATCGATAGGCATGTCATCAAAAATATCACGGCTAAAAAGAATATCACGATCCTTAATATTGGATCCAATCGGATGCTTATGGCTTATGGCTTTATGGCGAAAGTATTTAGGGTTTTTGAGAAATATGGTGTGATCATTGATCTCATTGCCACTTCTGAAATCAATATCTCTCTGACAGTAGAAAAGAGCGATCGACTGGGTGAGTTGATTGAAGAACTGGAGGGTTTGGGGGATGTGACTATTTACAAAGACAGGGCTATAATAAGCATGGTGGGCCAGAAGATGAGATTGACCACTGGTATATCGGGTAAGATGTTTAGCTGCCTGTCTGAAGAGGGGATCAATATTGAAATGATCTCACAGGGAGCCTCAGAGATCAATATATCCTGTGTCGTTGAGAATAAGGATGCTGACAAAGCGGTTCAGGCTTTGCATAAGCGATTCATCAATTCTGATGGACTAAACTAGGGAAAAACCTTGAACCAGATTAATTGCTTCTTTTGCATGATCCAACATGTGATAAAGGGGAACAAGATGATTATGTTCGTTCATACAAAACCTTTGAGTCTTGTTGGACTTTATCGCGAAAAGAAGGGCTCAAAAATTGAGAAGTATTGACATCAACAGGGTGTTCCGTGATTTGAGAGAGTTCTTCCTGCATGATAAAGAATTCGAGATCTGGAATATGCTCTGGATCAAACTCAATCAGTATATCTACATCACTATCTGGGCAAAACTTATCACCCAAAACAGAACCAAAGATAGCTAATTTATCAAGGCTCTTTATGCGTTTCAGGTTGTTGGATGGGTAGAACAGATATTCTGTCTGTTCAGAAGCTTGCTTCAACCTGGATTCCATATTGAGCCATTGTTTATAGTAAGATACTTAATTCATTTTGATTGAACAAGCTGAAACACATAAAGAGCCTCTTTGAAAACAAGATTCATGGGCTAAAAGACGAGCTAAAGAGTCTCA
>CAJXGR010000523.1 GCA_913053665.1 uncultured Spirochaetia bacterium | reverse complement strand
TCAAGATTTACTGTCATAAATATAATATCACAAGTCAAAAGAACCTTTATAATCTCCTCTTTTTTAACGCGATGTCTGCAACGTGATTCAGGTCAGAGCATGTCCATACAATCTACTCTATCGGAGGAAATAAGTCAAATGAATAGACCCACTCTAGTTAGATCACTCGAACGTACACCTCTTAGCCATAGAAATCAAGCCATCATTATTTTCATCTTCAGCGATTTCGTGAATCAGACGATAGGTATGGCAATTCAATCATCATAATTCCATACGGAGTCCTTTGTGTTAAAGAATATTGTCATTGTAGGAGCCGGTATCAGCGGAGAAATTATTGGCCGCGAGATCACACAAAGTCCAGAAACACGTCTGATAGGCTATATAGACGATGATCCACACAAAAAAGGACGTCAACTAAACGATAAACCTGTGCTGGGTAGGATTTCACAACTGTCCGATATTCTTGATGAACATGAAGTCCACCGTGTCATCCTATCTATTCCTAGTGCTGATGGGGGAAAAATCAAGGGTATTCTTAAACACTTGATCCATAGGGACGTTCAGATTCAGATAGTACCCGGTTACTATGACATCTTTGAACAGGACACTAAAATCAACTACCCTGTTCGAGATATTGACGTCTCCGACCTCCTGGGAAAGGAAACAAGCCGTTTAGATCTATCCGCTGTCACCCCATATCTCCATCAGAAAAGGGTTCTCATCACGGGAGCCGGGGGAAGTATTGGCTCTGAGCTGGCTAAACTCATAGCGAGTACTCAACCTGACTGTCTCATCCTTTTGGGAAGAGGGGAAAACAGTATATTTGAAATAAACAATGAACTTCAACACTTGTATCCAGACGTTAAAAGAATCCCTGTTATAGCTAATATCACGGACTACTCTGCCTTAGAAGATGTCTTTTCAAAGCATCGCCCTCAAGTCGTTTTCCATGCGGCGGCTCATAAACACGTTCATCTCATGGAAAGCCACATCAAAGAAGTCTTTAAGAATAACGTGATCGGATCAAAGAATCTCATGGATCTATCCGTTAAATGGTCTGTGGAACGGTTTGTATTAATCTCTTCGGACAAAGCCGTGAAGCCTAAAAGCCTCATGGGACTGACAAAGCGTATTAGCGAAATGCTTATGTCTTACTACGCCAAGCCCAGCGATACGGTTTTTTGTGCGGTTCGCTTTGGCAACGTTTTAGGAAGCCGGGGGAGCGTATTACCCTTATTCAAAGAGCAAATTAGACGCGGGGGGCCGGTGACTGTCACTCACAAAGATGTGATCCGATATTTCATGACCATTCCCCAAGCCTCACAACTTGTTCTGCAGGCCACTGCTATGGCCAAGGGTAAGGAAATATTTGTCCTGAACATGGGTGAGCCTATAAAAATATACGAATTGGCAAAGCTACTCATCCAACTCTATCGACCCAATCCGGGAAAAGACGTGGCCATCAACTTCACAGGCTTAAGACCTGGAGAAAAGCTGAAAGAAGAGCTCTGGACACATACTGAGAAAGCTCATGTGACCCAAAAAGAAGATATTTACATGCTTTATCCGGATCCTCCTTCTGAAGATATTATCGAACTTATAGAAGAATATAATGACCATCTGAGCCTCCTTTCGCCTGAGAATCTTAAAGCCATGCTTTTTCAGGTCGTTGAACCCATATCACAAAGTGTCTTGTCCCGTGAGCTGATCTATTAATCGTGACACATTACAGGTTTGAACTAAATATTGAGTTTTTAGAAAATCTTGCCGAAAGCGATGATCATGAATAAAACGAAAAAGAAAATCTTTAAAGTTGTCTTTGGAATCGGAATACCCATCGTCATAGCTATTAATGGCATTCTCTTCTATCTCATGCCCAGTGAGTATATTGGCCCTGATGGTAAGTACACTCAAGAAGCTTTTGTTTGGCTTGCTCGTTGGAGTGCCCCCTTTTCTATTGTTACCGTTATGCTGATCTTCGCTGTCTTATTCCGTCTCTGGATATTTAAAAACGGAAACGACGAACAGAAATGACACTCACCATCCTGGATAACATGAGTTCGGGATAAGTCAAAATGGCTAACTCTCTGTCGGACTGAGAAGTCCGACCTACAGGCTCAAGAGAAGTCCATTC
>CAJXGR010000522.1 GCA_913053665.1 uncultured Spirochaetia bacterium | reverse complement strand
TCATGGGAGAATGATGGGAAAAGCATGGGAAAAACTACGGACAAGCCACGGACAAACTCACCAGCAAATAAACTAAAACCCAATATGAAATAAAGAAACTCAGCTCTTAGCCCCCTGAAATCCAAGCCCTCTAGTCTCCCTATCACACAGTAAAAGACTTGCTGCCCGGTAGCTGACTAACCTTCCAGAACGGGATTCCCACCCGCTTGAATATACGACCTGGCCCGGCCGCACAACTAGGACGCGTCTCAGTACGCGATTTTTAGATGACTAATTTTTGCTTGCAAACTATTTAATCCTTTAGTAGTGACTTTTGTTTCCATTACATAAATTTCTTCAATTCCTTTTAAAAGCTCAATATTTTTTAGCCCCTTATTTGTTATTGGTAAACGATATAAGAAAAGAATCTTTAACTTTTTAAGTGGGCTTAAATAATATAAGCCTTCATCTGTAAATTTAGTTTCTCCTATATCAAGGATTTCTAGGTTTTTTAAGGATCTGATATATTTTAATCCTTCATTACTTATATTCGTACCCGACAAAGATAAATCTTCCAATTCTATTAGATCTTTTATGCTGGCTAATCCTTTATCTGTTATTCCTGTATAATTCAGATTTAAATGTTTTAATTTTGTAAAATGTTTTAAATACTTTAAATATCTATCCTTTAATGGATTATCATCTAGTTCAAGATCTTCTAATTTATTCAGTGACTTAAGATCTTTAAGTCCTTTACCACTTAAGGGGGTGTTAAAAAATAGATTCCCGTTTTTAAATGGAAATATCCAGATGAAAATCATTTCTTCATTTCATGAATTCAAGTGTTTCTTAGTTTAATGAAATCATCAAGGACCAATCTTATGAAAGCAACCTCTATTCACGAATGTGAGTGCCCTGACTGTCAGCAAGACCAGAATCATACAAGCAAACAACTCCATCATCAAATGAATCTCTTGCTCAGTCGCTTAAATGAACAACAACGTCGCTGGTATGCCGCTCTGGAATCCAAAAAAGACGGTCATGGAGGGATCAGATCTTTATCGCAAATCACCGGTATAGATGAAAAGACCATCAGCCGGGGGATCAGGGAATTAGAGGAAGAATTATCTGATCAGCCCATTGATCGAGTTCGCCTGGAAGGGGGAGGACGTAAAAAGGTGGAAAAAAAAGGATCCGGAGCTTGAGATCGCTCTTCTGAAAAGAGTTCGCCCTGAAACAGCAGGAGATCCTATGACTGAGCAAAAATGGCTCAGGACAAGTTTGCGTCATTTGGAGACTGACCTGAAAAGTCAGGGATTTGCAATCAGCCATCCAACCCTAGCCCGCCTTTTAAAAAAGAACGGTTATTCTTTACGGGTGAATGCCAAAATTAGAGAGGATTCCAGCGATCACCCTGAACGGAATAAACAATTTGAGTATATCGCTGAACAGGTCTCTTACAGAGAGTCTCATAATCTCCCGGTGATCAGTGTTGATAGCAAGAAAAAGGAACTGGTTGGTAATTTTAAAAATACAGGTGTGTCTTGGCGTGATGAGGTGGATGAGGTCAATGTTCATGATTTTCCAAGTGATGCCGTTGGTAAAGCCGTTCCTTACGGTATTTACGATTTGAACAAGAATCGTGGTCATGTATATGTGGGTCAGTCCTCAGATACAGCAGAGTTTTCGACAGATGCCATTTCCAGATGGTGGGAAGAGTCAGGGATTCATGAATATTCTGGTTTAAAAGAGCTTTTGATTTTAGGAGATTCGGGAGGAAGCAATGGTTGCCGTTCCCGATTGTTCAAAAAGGAGATTCAGTCTAAACTTTGCAATAGATTTGGCTTGAGTGTGACAGTCTGTCATTATCCCAGGGGTTGTTCCAAGTGGAATCCTATTGAACATCGCTTATTTAGCTATATCAGTATCAATTGGGCCGGTAAGCCTTTAAGGACTTATGATTTGCTTTTGGGCTATCTTCGTGGAACAGGCACAAAGACAGGCTTAGAAGTGGAAGCTTCACTCCTTAAGGGGACATATGAAACAGGAAAACGTGTTTTGGATGAAGAAATGAAGCAGATAAATCTGGAAAAGCACTCCGTCTGCCCATTATGGAATTATACCATTCGACCCAATAAATATGAAAGCTTAAATCGGGAAGTTAAAATTTAACAC
>CAJXGR010000521.1 GCA_913053665.1 uncultured Spirochaetia bacterium | reverse complement strand
GTGTGAGATTATTTATGACGAAACAAGTTCTACCCAATAAAGAGACCATGTATAACGCCATGGCCAATAATGACAGCAAGTTTGAGGGAATCTTTTTCACTGGAGTCCGAACCACAGGGATATTTTGCCGACCCACCTGTCCGGCAAGAATCCCGAAAGAGGAAAACGTTGAATTCTTTTCATCCACTGAGGAGGCATTGAGTTATGGCTATCGACCCTGTAAAATATGCCGACCCATGGAATTATACGGCGAGACACCGGATTGGCTCAAGGAGTTGTTTAAGGAAATCGCCAACCACCCAGGTATTAAGCTCAAGGATTGGGACCTGAGATCACGAGGAATCGATCCGGCTCGTATACGCAGATGGTTCAAGAGACATCATGGGATCACGTTTCAGGCTTATTTGAGGTCATTGAGGATATCAAGAGCCTTTGGGCAAATCAGGCATCATGAAGAAGTTATAGACACAGCCTTTGAGAATGGCTTTGAGTCACTCAGTGGCTTCACGGAGGCCTTTAAAAAGACGACTGGATTTACCCCTTCTGAAAGTTCAAATCGTAACATCCTTTCCATCACAAGGATCTTAACTCCTCTGGGGCCTATGTTTGCGGGTGCCACGGATGATGGGATTTGTTTGCTTGAGTTTACGGACAGGCGGATGTTGGAGACCCAGTTTATAAGGCTGAAAAAGCTGTTGAATGCTGAGATCGTCCCTGCTACAAATAAACACTTCAACGACTTAAGCAAACAGATCAAGGAATACTTCGGAGGGACAAGAAAGTCTTTTGACCTACCCTTGGTTTTGCCCGGCACCGACTTTCAATTAAAGGTCTGGAAGGTATTGCAAGAGATACCCTATGGGACAACCCGCAGTTATCAGGATCAAGCCATTGCTATGGGCAACCCAAAGGCTGTGAGGGCGGTAGCAAAAGCCAATGGTGACAATAGGCTGTCTATCATTATCCCCTGTCATCGTGTCATTGGTAAAAATGGAAAGCTTGTAGGCTATGGAGGTGGCCTATGGCGGAAACAATACTTATTGAACCTGGAAAACGAGGTTTGACTAACACTCTCAGGAAAGGAGCTTCACTACAAAATATGTCGTTACAGATACCTACTTATAAAATATCAAATATCACTCGTTCTGAAGATCCTTATCAATTATTTTATATGACTCGCTTTGAAGAATTTCTGGAGAATAGACCTTCTCTCGTTTGTCCTCATAAACACGATTTTTACCATATCATCTATTTTACGAATGGCACGGGAGTTCATACGATTGATTTTATCAAGTATCAGATCAGAAAGGATGTTATTTTTTTATTACGACCAGGGCAAGTACATACATGGGAATTTTCAGAAGATGTAACCGGATTTGCTGTGCTTTTTTCAAAAGATTATTATTCCATAAATGATAAAAATCCTAACCCATTAAAAGAGTTTCCTTTCTTTGATTCATTCAAAAACCCTCCTTATATTCATATGAACCAACAGGGGTACTTGCAATCTGATTTTGAAAGACTTTTAACGGAATTTGAAAGTAATAACAGCTTTAAAGATGACTTAATAAGAGCCATAATGAAAACGATTCTAATTCAACTGGCAAGAATATATCAGCCTTTTTATGAATTTAAAAAAGGAAGCAGTCATTTAATTAGAGACTATGAAAACTTGCTGGATGAATACTATCGATCCAGAAAAACTCCACATGAGTATGCATCATTGCTCAATGTAACGGCGAATCATTTAAATGCAGCCTGTAAAAAGTTCTATGGAATAACAGCCGGGAAAATCATTAGAGAAAGGATCATTTTGGAAGCTAAACGAATGTTAGTCCATTCAGACCAGAGCATTTTGCAGATAGGTCACTATTTAAACTTTGAGGATAATTCCTATTTCAGCCGCTTTTTCAAAAAATATGTGGGACAATCACCGGAAGGATTTCGAAAGAATCAGTAAAAAGTCCCATAAAAAATCCATTCTGTCTATTTCTTTCTTTATGTGAGATATTACATTTTATAACAAGCTTTTGGCAAGTAAGGAGGCGTTAAAAATTAAGTTCCTGATGGGGTGATAAAACTTTGGTTCTTTATGTTTTTCAGATTGATGAAGGGGTAGAACAGACATTCTGTCTGTTCTACCCCTTCCGCCTGAAGAAACCCTGAAGCATCCCCG
>CAJXGR010000520.1 GCA_913053665.1 uncultured Spirochaetia bacterium | reverse complement strand
TTACAGACAATTATATCAATTAAATGAAAGAGAATGAAATAGCCCTGCCCTGCTAGGCCCTTATCTATCAAAATGCTGTGGATCTCTTTGCTTTATAGAAAGTAACTTCAGATAAAGCCGTTTCTTTGGATCGTCTCCCATAATAGAGGGAATGAATTGTTAAAGTTATAAAGACTTTTCTATCAGACTTTTGACCCATTTTTACTTTAATATTCAATGGAATGAACTGCAGATCCCCTTTATCCATTAATGTAAATATCTTCTCAGGCAGATAAGTCGTCCCTTCAGGGCTTTCAATTCCCACTTCCACCGACATTTTCTTAACACGATTATATTGATGAAACTGTTTAGAACTGGTGGCATATCCGTTGATTACAGTTAAACCCTTTAGGGTAAAGGCTTTTGCAATGAGGTCAAATTGAATATATTCATTCGTCCCATCGTCAGGATGCCCTTCAATCCATGAAGTTTTGGGATTTCCATCGATCAGATTTTGCCCTTTATACTCTAAATGATTTTTTGTAACACGTTTATACGAACTGGCAATAACTCTTTTCACTCGGATAGGAGTAACATTTTGAGGCAGAGACATAGTTTTACGAGGTTTCTGGGTTTGATCTTTTCTCAATCTGTTACTAGTGATTAATTTCACCCTCTCATTATCATAAAAGAAGGCTATTTCAGCTAAAGCACTGGGATTGTTCATGAGTCTCTTTTTAGGATAAACTTCCTGGATATAGATCGTTATTTTCTTTGCTGGAATAAAGGAATCATACTTTATGGCCTGTGGATTGTTTTTATCAGTCAGATAAATTGTCTTCTTGCCTTTTATTTCCCCTGACTCATCCTCATAAAGGAATAAAACCTTTTTCACTCGATGAAAGGTTTCGTTGGCCTGTTGAATGACAATACGATTGAACAGGATTTCTTTTGACAGGCTTATCTCGAAGTACTTCCCTAGACCATTGGATGGGTTTTCTGCCACCCAAAAACTCATAGGATTGGCATCAAACAGGAGATGAGCTGTTTTTTCTTGCTCAGGTAGAATAGATTGGATTTCAGCCTTCTGGATAAGAGCTTTAGGAGGAAGCATGTTTTTATCTTCCCTAAAATCCTCTTTGGATAGGTCATTACTCGCATCCGAGCAAAAGGATAATCCCATAAGGACTGATACCATCAACGAAAAAGCCAGTTTCATAGAATACTTTCCTTGATCTATCCCGACATTAGATAGAACTTCTTATAAGTCAGCAACATAGAAAAAAAGGGGCTAAAAAAGTATTTATTCACGTAGTCAGCAATTACAATAACAGGTTTGTGGTATCAATTCCGTAAATTACTATCTCATAAAGATATGCATCAGCCTCACCAAGGGATCCAAAAACCTGAAGAATAAAATAAAATGAGTGACTTTTAGTGGTTTATCAATATATTTTAAGATACACTAAATTTCAGTTTAGCTACTTTTTTTAAAGGGTAAGATCCTCATAACTTAGTGAAGGTCTTCCCTTTAAACTTACCCCAAAGAAGTCTTCATTTTCCTGGAGAGCCTTAGTGTTGGTGATAGCCTAATTGAGAGTCTCCATAATACTCTTCAGCCCTTTCCTTGATCCTTATAAGCTCTGGGGAGAGTTTTTTCTTCCTTCCAGCCAATTTATCAAGGAAATAGATGAGAACAAAGGATAGAACAAGAAATGTCACCGATAGTAGGATAGCGGCAATGCTATCGCCTCTCTCAGTAAGCTTCCCGGGTTCTATTTTTTCACCTATCTTGTAGCCAATCATCATCATGATCAACGGAAACACATAAAGGAAAATAGAAATTACGATGCTTTTGGAGGTGCTCAAAGCCAGAACAACCCGATCATTGAGCCTGGCATCAATGGTATTCCTGATATACAATGTTTTTGGACTCTTATTTCCTTCTCCGCCTGTGCCTGAGCAAGAGTTACAGCTACCACATGCCGATGAAGGATCCAGTAAAATAGTTGCCATGTCCTCTTCCACGCCTGTCACCCTTCCAATTTCCTGCATTTTAATATCCCTGAATCTCTATTTAGTGCTGTTATACTAAAAGGTTTATGAGTCGCCACCTGTAGAGACGCATGGCCATGCGTCTCTACAGGTGGCAGGTTTTACAACTGGCAATTTAAAATCAGTTTGGTATATGGTGGTTTTAAT
>CAJXGR010000519.1 GCA_913053665.1 uncultured Spirochaetia bacterium | reverse complement strand
TCTATAAACTCCATTATGTCCACTAAAAGATAATCCTTGACTTTGTCTCAATCTTGTAGTATAATTTTTCCTGTCAATAAAGATTAAAACTGTCCATGAAACTGGACTTCACATTCCAAATCAATTTGCTTATCAGCTTTAGCCTTCGCTTGGATCAGTTGGATAAGCTGAAGCACGTCTTCAGAACTGGCCTGACCATTATTAATAATAAAATTACCATGATATTCATAGATCTCGGCGTCCCCAATTCTTTCCCCCTTAAGCCCCAAGTCATCAATGATTTTGCCGCTGGCTACACCTAAATCATAGTTATTCTTAAAAATACATCCAGCACTTGGATAGTCGTATTGATGAGTAGAAAGTCGTCTCTCTTCATTGGATCGCATTTTCATCTCAATTTCTTCAGGATTCCCTTGTTCAGCCTTAAAGGTGACTTCCAACAGGATATGATCTCTATTCTGAAAAAGACTTTTTTTATACCCAAAACCAATCTCATCCACAGGAATGCTTTGAACGTCTAAAGACTTGTTGATTGTTTTAACCTCATTAATAACGTCACTCATACTTGAGCCAAAACACCTGGCATTCATGAGTGTCGAGCCGCCAACACTCCCAGGCATTCTATACATAAATTCAAATCCCTTTATACTTTTGTCATAGGCATATTGGGAGAGCTTAGTGTTGATCATCCCACTGCCAGCCTTGATATTTGAGTCTTTCATTTCGATATGATCAATACCCAACATGGACAGGACGGCACCTTCATAATCCCGGCTTCCGATGAGAACATTACTTCCTTCTCCTAGTACGAAATAGGGCAATTTCTTGTTTTTTATGATGTGTAAAGCTTCAAGACATTCGTCAATGGATTGGGGTTGAAAGAGATATTTGACTCGTCCGCCAATCTTGAATGTGGTTAGGTGCGAGATATTAACATTTTCAGAGATATTCATAGGGATCAGACTGGCTTAAGTCATGTTCTAATTGTGATATTTTCTGTTTCAGCACACCGGCACGCTCATAGTTTTCATGATAGATGGCTAAAAATTGATTTGTATATAACTGGACCAGTTCATCTTCAATGATACCCGGCTTAAAGAGGATGCTACGGAATTTCACCACATCATATTTACTATGATCTTTAAGGTTGTTTATGATCTTTATGACACGTTTTGAAAAGAGTTTATTTTCTTTTTTATCATCAGAAAAGCCGATACGTATTTTTTTACTTAAATCCCTTAAAAGATTTAACTTCTCTTGCTCAGAAAGCCTTGTGACATGGAAATTAAACTTTTCTTTATAAACATCCACATATTTTTCAATCACTTTATTGAACTTGGCAAACTCACTTTTATAGAACTGATTGAAGGCGTCTTGTTCAACAGGAAATTCAAGTTCACCTCCATAAATGATGTCACATTGGACGTTTGATAGTTTATCCAGCAATTCATTGTAGTCTATAAAAGGAATAGGAGGGAAGGTCGCTGTTAAGAGTTTGTTATCAAGGGGAATAGAGGAAACGGTAAAGTTAATGGCGAAAATGCCTGAATTGGGAGAGATGATATTTTCTCCAATCACATCCCAGTAAACAACCGCATTTCCGCATAAATCTTCTAGAAACCCTCTCCTCAAAATCATGATGGTCACCACCTAATAGAGACTAACAATATAAAATATAATCCATTTATAATCCTATCGTTTTATCATAACTTATTTTAATAATTCTCTTGTTTGAGCATCACATTCAAAAATTGTGTTTAAATTTGGGGAAGTGTGATTTTCAATTTTGTTTAATGCGGTTTCAATTAAGTCAGGAATTTGAATAAAAGAAATTTCTTTATTTAAAAATTTTTCAACTGCAATTTCATTTGCAGCATTAAGTATGCACGGCGTAGTTCCGCCTGTTTTAATTGACTCAAATGCTAACTTCAGACACTTGTATTTTTCCATATCAGGTTCAAAAAAAGTTAATTGTTTTATTTTCGGGAATTCAGTTCGCACAAATGAATTGTTATACCGCTGCGGATAAGAAAGAGCGTATTGAATGGGTAAACGCATATCAGGCGTACCGATTTGTGCCTTTATAGAACCGTCAACAAACTGCACAAGTGAATGAATAATTGATTGCGGTTGAATTACCACATCAATTTTTTCAAAATCAAATCCGAAAAGCCAGTATGCTTCC
>CAJXGR010000518.1 GCA_913053665.1 uncultured Spirochaetia bacterium | reverse complement strand
AACCCGTACGGATAGGTGGTGGAAAGGCGAACACGTGGGTTCGCCCCTACATGGCAATTTGTTATTTTATGGCTCTAATTGGTTAATACGACAGTTTCTTCAAACCTGTCCCTACAGTCAGTTATCACAACCCATTAATGAACGGCCTGTTGGGCACGGCGTAAAGCCCCTGGGTTTTCCTTGAACTGACGCTTGAATGCCCTGTTGAAAGCCGCTTCAGATGAGTAGCCCACATGTTCTGCAATCTCAATCATGGGAAGAGCATTATTTTTTAGTAAGTCCCTTGCCTTGAGCATGCGCCAGCGGGTGATGTAGTCTATAGGCGTGATCCCCACAAGATCTTTGAAACGGTTAAAGAAGCTGGAACGAGACATCCCCACTGCATGAGCCATTGTTTCTAATGTCCAACTGGATTGGGGCTGTTCATGAATCAATTTCAATGCCTGGCTCACCTGTCGATCCCTTAAGGCCGCTAAATACCCTCCTGAAAAGTTGCTTTTCATCATATATGCCCTAAGAATCTGAATAAACAAGACTTCTGCAAGACGATTGGTCACTATCTCAGCCCCCGGATACCCTGAGTCTGTCTCCTGCATGATCACATTGGTGACTGTTTCCAACCACCTGAGCTCACAGCGTTCAGAGCTTGATATGTAGATAAATTGAGGCAAGGCGTCCAGAAAAGGATGGTCAAAGTCTCTGTCAAACTCGAAATGCCCACACACTAATGTTGCTGTCACCTTTTCACCCCCAAAGACAGGTTCGTTTGATTGGATAGACTGAAGAACTTCTATCCCTGGCACACGCTGACTATTAAGATCATCCGTTAGATAATGGGCGTCCCCTAAAGGAAACATGACCACATCACCCCCTGTAAGGAACTTGGGCTCCTCGAATCCCTCCATATTCAACCAGCAATGGCCGCTCACCACCATATGGAACTGGGCGTAAGGCCCCTTATCCATGTCCATTCCCCACGGAGAGGCAAAGTCCGATCGAAAATAGACACAGCTTTTGAGCTTGATAGCCCGGAGTATATCGCTAAGAGCATCCATCATGTTATCCTTCAAGTTATATAAGACGATTAATCAATAATATTCATACATTATTGCCCTATCATGTTAGTAAATATATAAACTTTCTCTAAAATTGCAAGCTCCATATTGACAAACAAGTTCCTGGATTGGGAAATATAAATTGTTAATTCAATTTTAAACCCTGTTAGAGAGCAAAAATCCGTCTTGTGATGAATTTAATCCGTCTAATGATAGCAAAATGTCAATTAATTTCTTAATCTATTAGACAAGCTTATTGAAGAGGTTAAAATGAAATTACAAAACAAAGTGGCTGTGATCACCGGTGGGAACAGTGGGATCGGCTTAGGTATTGCCGAAGAATTCAAGGCAGAAGGGGCTTCCGGCGTGATCTCAGGACGAGACACCAAGACTTTGAATGAGGCGGAAAATAAACTATCCCCAAGCTTTATAGCTGTTCAAAGCGACGTGACCAGCATGAGCGATCTGGAGAAATTGTATCAAAAAACAACAGAACGATTTGGTAAAATCGATATCCTGGTAGCCAATGCAGGTATTGCGAGGCTTCAGCCTGTAGATCAAGTGGATGAGGATACCTATGACTTGCAGTTTGACATCAATGTGAAAGGTATCTTTTTTACTATCCAAAAAGCACTGCCTCACCTTAAGGATGGGGCATCAGTAATTGTAATGGCCTCAACTGCAGGTCATAAGGGGTTTCAGGGTGCCTCAATTTACTGTGCCACCAAAGCAGCTGTTAGATCTTTTGCCAGAACATTCTCAGCAGAACTTTTGCCGAGGAAAATAAGAGTGAATGCAATTAGTCCCGGATTTATTGAAACACCAGCGTATTATAAGTTTGGTCTTCCTGAAGATATGGTTCCACAAGCCATAGAAGGCTTTAAGAAGTTAACACCTTTGGATCGGTCAGGGACAGTCAATGAAATTGGTCGGGTGGCCGTATTCCTGGCATCAGAGGATTCATCCTTTATGTTAGGCGAAGAAGTGGTTGTGGATGGTGGGATGATCACTCTCTAAGTGCAAATACTAAAACAGAGGGTAAGCCATGGAAGAATGGATACTGGTCGCGTCTTACTTTTGGAGCAACGCCACCAGCATGAATGACCTGAACAAATTACGGTAGACAACAAAATG
>CAJXGR010000517.1 GCA_913053665.1 uncultured Spirochaetia bacterium | reverse complement strand
ATAGATCAACTTCATTATGTCTATAAAAACATAATTCCTTGACTTTGTCTCATCCCTGTATTATAATTTTTCCTATCAGTAATTGATCGGAACTCATTTTATCTGATTCGCCTGACATAAATCCCCCTTAAGATCAACAAAACTGATTTAAATATACTCAAAAGGCTTAAAAAGAGAAAACCTTTGTTGATCCTGACTTACGTGAGATAGACTCAATAGTTTGAGACGATCTCATTTGATTTACTGACTCCAAGGGCTATTGAGATTGTTTAGCCAGCAAAATCGTTCAACGAACCCTTTTGTTCTATAAAAATGCAAATGGTTAACTTTCTACCATGCAATATATTATCCCCTAAAATACTTATTCAACCCTAGACCCTTGTAAAGAATTTTGCTAGTATGAGAATCACTCTGTGTTTAAACTAGAGAAAGCAGGCAGTCGATCAGTTAAAAGACTAAATTAAGGATAATGATTTAGAGATTTCTCACTAGGTCGATAATATTAAGAAAATCGTCTTATATGGATCACTTAGATAGCATTGGAGCTGGAATTGCTTAAAACATAGGTATTTATACTAATACTTGGAATGATAAACCTTTTGGGAGGAAAAACCATGGCAAAGGATGTTCTAGGAGTTATAAGAAATCTATCCAGTCAAACTTTTAAGGATGAAAGCTGGACAGGAAGTTTTGAGGATTATCTCAAACTGGTCCAGGAAAAACCGGAAGTGGCTCACACAGCCTATCAGAGACTTTATGATATGGTCATGTCCTATGGGACGGAAACCGTGACTCACTCAAAAGGCTCGATGATCAAGTACAAGTTCTTTGATGATCCTGAAATTGGAGGGCGTGATACGGTCTTTGGCCTAAATACCACTATCACCAAGCTGGTCCAGGTATTTAAGTCCGCGGCCCACCATTATGGAGCGGAAAAGCGTGTGATCTTGCTCCATGGCCCTGTGGGAAGCTCAAAAAGCACTATTGTTCGTCTACTGAAACGGGGATTAGAGAAATATTCCAGGACTCCTGAGGGGGCTTTATACACCTTTAGCTGGAATATGCCCAATGAAGAACACCCCGTTCCCTGCCCTATGCATGAAGAACCCCTCCGACTTATCCCTCAGGAGTTTAGAGAGAAGGTTTTGGCTGAAATTAATAAAGATCTCCCCGAACATCGCAAGGTTCATGTAGAGGGAGGTTTATGCCCCGTCTGCCGCTATCAGACACGTGAGTTGATGAAGCTCTATCATGGTGACTGGTCCAGATCATTAGAACATATCACTGTCCATCGGATGATCCTGTCGGAAGAAGATCGAGTGGGAATTGGTACCTTTCAGCCTAAAGATGAGAAAAATCAGGATTCCACTGAACTCACGGGAGACATCAACTATAGAAAGATCGCTGAGTACGGTTCAGACTCTGATCCAAGAGCCTTTAACTTTGATGGAGAGTTCAACATTGCCAATCGGGGGATTGTTGAGTTTATCGAAGTCTTGAAGTTGGATGTCGCGTTTTTGTACGATCTCTTAAGCGCCTCTCAGGAACACAAAATCAAGCCTAAAAAGTTTGCTCAAACCGATATTGATGAAGTGATCATCGGCCACACCAATGAACCTGAGTATAAACGCTTACAGAATAATGAGTTCATGGAAGCTCTCAGAGATCGAACCATCAAAATTGATATACCTTATATCACCAAATTAGATGATGAAATCAAGATCTATAAGAAGGATTATCCGAAAAACTGGGTGGGCGAGAAACATCTGGCTCCTCATACCATTGAAATCGCCGCCATGTGGGCCATCTTAACCCGTCTGGAGGCCCCAAAAAAGGCTCAACTAACACTCATGCAAAAGCTTAAGCTCTACAATGGGAAATCTCTCCCCGGATTCACTGAAGACACCATAAAAGAGCTTAAAAAAGAATCCCTGAGAGAGGGAATGGAAGGCATTTCTCCCCGGTATATTCAGGACAAGATCTCCAATGCCTTAGTCACCGAGATGGACGAGAACTGCTTGAATCCGTTTATGGTGATGAATGAACTCGAAGAGGGTTTAGCCCATCACTCTCTCCTAAACAATGAGGAGTTAAAAAAGCATTACAAAGAGCTTCTGAACGTGGTTAAGACTGAATACGAAGACATTGTGAAGAATGAAGTCCAAAGGGCGATTTCGGCGGATGAGGAGTC
>CAJXGR010000516.1 GCA_913053665.1 uncultured Spirochaetia bacterium | reverse complement strand
CCTGTAGGGTCAATTCATGAATTGACCCTACAGGGACTTGGCCAGGCCAATCAGTGATTGGTTTATTTCTACCCCATTTATATCTATTGGCCGAAACAAGAAAAAGTTGAAGGGATAATTTATATGAGTTATTTTTTATTATATTCCCTAGATCCTTGTGTTAAAAGTATTGGTAATGGTAAATTCCTTACTGATCCCCTGTAGGGGATCAGTAAGGAATTTACCAATAGGCTCATCGGTGATTAGAGGTGCCAACCATTGAAATATCCTTTGCTACAGACCACTTTGATTGTTTTCGTCTGTCTCCTGCCGATCACTCCTATTACAGGGGATCAATCCTCTAAAAGGTTTCACCCAAATGACGTTCTAACCCTTGAGTCCAGCATCGGCCTGGCCCTAAGCCGTAATGCCCAGTATCAGAGTACCATCTATACCTTGAAAGCTAAAAGAAAGGAGATCCAGGAAGCCAAAGCCCGATTTTACTATCCCGATATCGAACTGGGTGTCCAATACACCTATCAGGATCAAGACCCTAAAACCACCTTCCCAATACCCAATAACAGGATCAACACCTCCTTAAGCATTAATAAGGTCCTCTATAGTTTTGGTCGTTTGGGGGATCAAGTGTCCATCGCCGAACAGAGCTATAAAATCGCCCTTCTGGACGCCTACAAAGCCAGAAACGATCTCGTCCAGAATGTGATCACAGCTTTCTACACTGTATTATTAAAAAAGCAAAGTCTCAAAGTGGTTTTTAGGAGTAATAGAGTATTAAAAATGAATGTGAAACATCAAAAAAGGAAATATAAAATAGGGAAAACCCAGAAATATGAGTATCTGAGAGTAAAGATCCAATATGAGAACGATAAAATAACTGTCCTACAGGCTAGAGACGATTACATCCGTTCTTTGAATGACCTGTTCACCCTTGTTGGCAAAAGACCCATTGGCCGTTTAAGAGATCTGAAGAATAAAGTCTCAGGGTCTCTAATCAAAAAGCTGAAGGAGGCAGAGTCCCACCAGTATATATCCAGTCTGGACAGGTCTATCGAAAGAGGCAGGACATCCCGTATCGACTTGTTGAAATTAGTGGCTCAGCGACAGATATTGAAACTCAACCGAAACGTGACCAGCAGCCAGTGGAAGCCTGTATTGTCTGCCTTTGGAACTCTCGATACCAAGTGGGAGAAGCAGACAGTCTTTCAGTCTACAGGAGGTTTTGGCCTAAGCAATAATCTACAGCGAACCACAACGTATAACGTGGGGGTGAAGCTGACGATCCCACTTTCTGAATTGTTGATCCCCAACTCAGCCACCCATAGTAAAACCAAAAGCTATGAATACCAGGTTAAAAGCATGAATCGCAGTATAGAAGCCTTGATGGCCACGGTCGCAAAGGAAATATCCGATCGCTATTTGACCTATCAGCAATCCAAAGGGAATATCAAAAGACGAAAACGGGTGATGAACTTATCCAAAGAGACCTTCAAAATCGCCCGAAAGCGATACAATGCAGGGACCATCGATTACTTAAACTACAAAGACATTGAAAAGCAGTATCGTGAGGCCCGACTAGCCTACTATCAGGAATTATTTAACTTTAATATCGCCTACTTACGACTCCTAGAGTCTATGGGAGTGTTTATAAATACGAATATATAAAAGATTTATAAATTGTCAGTTCTGTAGACGCATGGCCATGCGTCTCTACAGAACTGACAGAAGGAGGAACAATGGGACGGATAATTACATCGGTGAAAATAGAGAATCTGAAGGATCCAACTAAAAGTATCAGGTGTGACTCACTGGTCGATACGGGTGCATCCTATATGGTCCTTCCCAGTGCCTGGAAAGGGCGTCTGGGCGATCTGGAACTGATAGATAAAGTAGACCTTGAAACAGCCACTCAAGCAAAGATTGAGGGAGAGATCCACGGCCCTGTACGCATACAAATAGAAGGTTTTCGTCCCATCTACAATGAAGTATTATTTATCGATATGGAGCCTGAAGATGGAATCTATGAACCTCTTGTGGGTTATATCATATTGGAACAGTCTCAAGTGGCAGTCGACTTGCTTGGACACTGTCTCATCCATGTGAAACGGATGGACTTAAAGTAATCACAAATGTGGAACTCTGTTTCATCCATCATCACATCCAGGAAAATGAGATTCGGTTTTTCCAAGTCCATCTATTG
>CAJXGR010000515.1 GCA_913053665.1 uncultured Spirochaetia bacterium | reverse complement strand
TGAAATCCATTCTTCAGAAACTGAAAAAAGAGAGATTATTATGGGTCACTCTATAAAGAATCGACTTTTACTTGTTTGTTTTACAGAACAAGCCAATACAATTCGCATTTTCAGTTCACGTAAAGCAAGTAAAAAAGAGTGTGAGGATTATGAAGAAAACACAAGACTCTAAACTGCAAGCTATTAAAGTGGATGACCTGGCTGAAGAATATGATTTTGATTATCAAAAAGCTCATCCAAACCGCTTTGCAGATAAGTTAAAAGATCGCATGACTGTCACCCTTGATCCCGACGTTGCCAAGGTTTTCACTAGCGCTGAAGAGGTCAATGGAGCACTCAGGGCAATTATTCATGCTATACCAATCAAGTGAGTTTTCTCCTTTTATTCCACCAGAAGGATTTCCAGGTTTTCTTTACCTGCAATATTGGTCAATACTTTGTCAGCCGATACAAAGATCACATCTTTTTCATTATTAAGAGATATAGACAACTGAATGGCATCCAATGTTCGTATCGATTTCTTGTCCCCGTATCTTTTGATCATTTCTTTGGCTTGGCCAGTGGCATTAGAATCAACGGGGTTTATAACAAATCTGTATTTACAATCTTCTTCAAAACTCCTGCTAGAAGCTTCTAAGGCATCCTTTGAAATTTCCTTCATCCTAAACAGCCTGTAAAGTGCTGAATATAATTCAATAACTGCAATTTCTGAAATGTTTATCAAAGTACTTTCACTGGAAAAGATCTTCTCTATTTCATCCGATCCTGATTCATCATGATAGAGTTTTACGAGCACTGAAGTGTCAAAGTAATATATTTTCATATCCTGCCATCACGATATTCTTTAATGTTCTCTGACCATGAGATTGTTGATGATGCAGATAATTTCCGCGACTTTTGATGGCCTTTTATAAGGTCCTTCATCAGAGTGGCTTTTTTGGGGGGAAGATTTATATATTTTTCCTTGAGCAGACCAAGAACTCTTGCGACTTCCGGAATCATCTCATCAGGGATTTGTTCCAATTCTTTTATTATATCCTCTCTTGCAACTTTCGCCATTACTTTCACCTCTCATATTGGTAAAGGAATTATAATCAAGGAACTTAAAAAAATCAAGGGATTTCAGGGCCTTAAGGTCATATTGTTTTCCAAGGCTTTGCAAGTATTGTTGGGTGGCTTTCAAATCCTTGGTGGATTGAGGCATTAAGCCTGTTGTAGTCAGCAATAAGAGGCTGACCAGGGTGAGTAAGACAGTTTTTGTTTTCATAACAACTCCTAAAATAATGATACCTATAGGCTAAGCTATTTATCAGACTGGTTACGCCGAAATGATAAAAGGCCTGGAAGGGCTTCAAAGATCTCGGTAAACATCTTTTCGATGTCCTATAGCGGAGACAAGGACTCTTGTATTGATCTCATCCACTGTATAAACGACCCTGTATTCCCCCTGTCGAATACGATAGGAGGATTTGCTGGATTTCAGTTTGACGCAATCGGGTGGAAAAGGATTGTCAGAGAGGTTTTTGATCCGCTCATCGACTTTTTCCTTGATGGGTTTCGGGATTTTAGAACTCTGCTTAACGGCGTTATTACTAATAATTAAACGATACACTAGGTGAGTTTCTTGTATTCGTCGAAAGGAATACCTTCCCCAAAGGCTTTGTCAAGATCCGTTTCAACTTCCTGAGCGGTTATAATATCCTCCAGATCTTCAATACGGCTGATCAGAGCTTCGTATTCCTTGATGCTGAGGATGACTTGTTTTTTCTCTTTTATAATTTCCATACGCAATGAAATATTAAGTATTGTTCAGGAAATTGTCAAATGAATTGTAAAAAAAGCCACTATAATGATTGACAAAGAGTTTTATCGATAAAAGATGTTCATGGTCTATTTTGCATCTGGGCAGGAAGCAAGCTCCTTAAACCGATACACCGATTAATGTCAAGTAGTTGTTTGGGTAGTGATAAATATGAACTGATACTTTCGTAGGGGCAAATCTGTGAAACTGTTGAATTGAACATTTAATGTGGGCTGTAATCGACCTTCTTATCCCCCCTCCCTTTATGGGAGGGGGTTAGGGGGAGGGTTCTTCTATCCCTTTGTGGGAGAAGGCAGTAAATGAAAAGCTCTGTGAATCACCCCCTCCCAACCTCCCCCAAAATGGGGGAGGAGTAGGAAAAGACTCAATTCAACAG
>CAJXGR010000514.1 GCA_913053665.1 uncultured Spirochaetia bacterium | reverse complement strand
AATATTCTATTGGTCTAATAATAATACGGAACAGTGAATTTATAAAGCCTTTTAGTAAGTTTTATAGATCCTTCAAAAAGAGGTCGTGCTAAACTAATGAGTGACAGGTTTGTCTAAATCCTCTGTAGGGGCAGGGTGACCCCGCCCCCTACAACAGGGTGGTTAATGGGACGGCTTAAGACTCCGTCGTCACCTTCTCAGCCTTTACCATAAAGCTTTTACGTCTAAACCTCTGAAAAATGGCTGTGAGACCCACGTAGGAAAAGCTGATGGCAAAAAGGATCGGGAAGGTAGCGGCCAATGGAATCCCGTAAGAAAAGGCGTAGTAGGTGACTATCATGGCATAAACAGCGGCAGCAAGCTCCAGGACTGTGATGAAGTCAATGGGAATGGTGTATTGCTTTCTAAACCATCCATTCCTGGTCACTGAAATATCAAACTTGGGGGTGCGTATGAAAGATGACTTCTTCCTGAAAACAGCTTCTAAAAAAGCTTTCGTGATGTGTATAGCGATTCCAAGGCCTGCAAGAAACATATAGGGCAGCCACCTGAGCCGCTTAGTCCAGCTACCCGTGAGTTCTCTCTGTGTGTATAGTAAAAAGAAGGATGGAGCCGAGGTTCCAAGGATCATAAAAACCATCCCGATGAGTGTAGCCACCGGATAGCCCATTAGGGAGAAGTCTTGAAAGAAACGATGTTGGACACTGATAAGTGGAAGAGTCCATAGGAGGTTAAAGAGCATGAGAGGGTGAACAGAATAATAGGTGAGGTGGATGATCCCCTCCAACTTCTTTCTCAAGGGGTATGGAGACCTGATCACTTGACCTATAAGTTTGATAGCAGTTTGTAAAGACCCTTTCGCCCAACGGAACTGTTGAGCCTTATAACTGGTCATCTCAACGGGTAATTCTGCTGGACTGACCACATCTTGTAAGAATATGAATCTCCAACCCCTGAGTTGAGCACGATAGCTTAGGTCCAGGTCTTCGGTAAGAGTGTCACCCTGCCAGTTTCCTGCATCCTCAATGCAGGATTTCCTCCAGACCCCTGCTGTGCCGTTAAAATTAAGCCATAAGCCGTAATCACTCCTTGTGGACTGCTCTAACACAAAATGACTATCGATAGCCAGGGACTGAGCCTTTGTGAGTATGGAATAATCCTGATTGAGATGGCCCCAACGGGTTTGAACCATCCCAATGTCTGAATTGCTAAAGTGAGGCAGGGTTTTCAATAGAAAGTCTTCCGGCGGGAGGAAGTCTGAGTCAAAGATAGTGATATAATCCCCTTCAGCCTTTGCCAAGGCCTCTCTTAAAGCCCCTGCCTTATGATCCACCCTATCCTCTCGGTGAAGATACTCAATGCGGTACCCTGATTTCTGGTACTCAGCCACCAGCTTTTTACATATATCCTGTGTTTCATCGATGGAGTCATCCAGGACATGGACTTCAAAGCGATCTTTGGGGTAATTGATAGCCATCACTTTACGGATCAACCGTTCAGCCACGTAAAGCTCATTAAATATGGGAAGCTGGATGGTGACCTTTGGGAAATCCCCTTCTAATAGAGGTTCTGGCCTTAAGATTCGTTCTTTCTTTTTTCTGTAGTAGAGATAAGCGATTAGATAATAGTGCAAGCCGTAAATAAACATTAATAGGGTATTTAGAAGGTAGATAATAATAATGACATAATCATACCAAGCCATAGGTCATCCTGTACACGTGATCTTAATTTATTCCATCAAGATTTATGAAGATATTAGTAAAAATCTTGACTTGTGTCAATAGATTTCGTGGGGATTTATACTGATTAGTGAACATTATTGTGGCTGGAAGGTATTTTAAAAAAAAGGAGGGCGCCTCTCAATTAACTGATCGGGAGGGGAGTGTCCAGCTATACCGAAAAACGCCCTAACACTTATGATTATTAACCTAATGTTAAGGTCGACTGGGGGGAGGGGGAATATTAATGGGTTTATTTTATTTGTTCATGACTAGATCTCAGAAAGCCCTTTAATCCATTGATTTTAATTTAAAGAAAGGAGTTTTTCATGGAAAAATAAAAAAAGCACAGGTTGGACTAAAGTTGAAGGATGAGAGGATCATCAATGACTGGTGTTCCTTCAAGCCTCATTTGATGTGCAGGGGCGACCCGCCGGGTCGCCCCTGCGGGGGATTGCCGCTAAGGATTTTATCACTCCCT
>CAJXGR010000513.1 GCA_913053665.1 uncultured Spirochaetia bacterium | reverse complement strand
ATTTAAGCTTAAAAAATGCAGAGGATTTACCCTAAATATTATTGGAGTACTGATATATTTTACAACTTTTTATATTGCTGCTTTGGTTCTTAATATTTTTGCTGAACCTTCTAATGGATCATCACCAGAACAATTTGATGCTTTTGGATATTTATTTTACGTACCACTGATGATTGCAGTATCGTATTTTTATGTTTTCCCTTCCTTAATCATTGCAATGTTAATACTGGAAAAGTGGACTCGACCCAAGAAGTTGAGTTTTAAGAGTAAGAGAAATGAAGACAAGTGGTTTATTTGGCCACAAAAACATTAAGTTAGGTGGTGTTTTATGTGGGTGAAGAACTATTTATCGGCTGCTATAAAAGGAATCGTCATCCATCTGGCAATTATTATAATGTTCATTGTTGTTTCCAAGACTATAGGGGTTGATGAATGGTCAAGTTACTTTTCTGTAATTTTTCAGATTGGTGTATTGAAGTATCCGCCTGGAATCATTGCCCTATCCTTAGGTCCTGTCATAGGTATCATTGCATTTAAGTTAAAGGAAAATAGAAGGGTTATGACAATTCTCATTGGGTTGATTGCATATTTCATTGTTATTTACATATCTATATTGATGCAACGTAATTTGTTGTCAGCAGTAATGAATAAACCGTTTACGGTAAGATTAATTTTATTTCCTGCTGTACTGTCCATTACTTCTTCTGCTTCTCTTTTCTTTCTTTTCCCATCTATGATTACCGGTATGTTAGTACTTGAAAGGTGGACTCGACCTAAAAATAAGATGGAAAGCTAATGATGACTCTTAGCACCGGCCTGCAAAAGCAAGCGAATGACTTTCCTGAGCCCTGAGTGCCACTTCCCCTCAAGAACCCGATCATTGGAGATCATCCACCGACCCTGCTTTCTGAGCCTGAGAAAGTCCCTCTCTTGTCTCATGGCATAGTCTAAAGGGGTCTTATTCTGATGATCCACAGCGTGAACATTGGCTTTCTTATCAATGAGGTACCCGACGATACGGGATTTCCCCCGAAAAGCCGCCCAATGGAGGGGAGTTCTTTTAAATCGGTCTCTGACAGTAAGATCGCTGCCATGTTCTATCAAGAGACGGGCGATTTTACTTTGGCGTATCAGTTGATCGGAGCGGCCTTCCCACTTTTTAGAGCATAAGGCCAAAATGGGCGTTCTACCGTGTGAACCACGATGATTGACATCCACGCCCCTCTTGACAGCGTACAGCACTTGATTGTAGTCAGCGAAACGGATACCATCCCATAAGTATTGATTGATTAAATCACTGGATTCCTTTCTTTCCCTCGGATCCACGGTATAGAGGACCTGACCCCTTTCATCCAGCCTTCGGATACGGTATTGTAGAGAGACAAAGTGGGGCTTACTCTGAAATCCCCATTGAAACTGCCCGTAGTTTCTATGCTTCCCCGGTGAATGCCACCCACTTCTTGGCCCTAACTTCATTTGACCCCTATGGACTATTTGATTCTTTGTCTCAAAAACACTTTCAAACTCAATAAGGACGGGATAATTGTTTTTATTGTAAAATCCAAACCATAAACGATGGTTCTGGTGGGAAAAAGGCCATAGGGCTTCGCTATACCCCAGTGTGACTTTAGGTTTTAGATACCAATGATTAATACTTTCCCAGTCCCACACAAGAAAAACTGTAGCTTTCTTGAGAGTGATCCCAACCTTTTCTCCATCTTCACCCTGTTCTTTGATTGAGACAGTTTCAAAAGCATCTCGTTTAATAGGAGCCTTCCTGGGAGGTGATTTCCCAGGGGCTTTACGTTTCGCCTTAGTTATAGAAGGATGTTCCTCACGGGATGGCGGACCATTTTGATCTCTAAATCCTGGATTTGCACAGGACATCAGGATCAGGATTAGAATCATGGGAATGAATGGAGTCAATGAGTCACTTGATATTGAAGTCATCTTTAGGCCAATAGATACGATAAATTGAGATTTTCTGTAAATACATATCGTAAGGAATGGCTCTCTTCAGTAATGATTTTGTTAATGACAAACCAATCATTGGCAGGATTATCTAACTACCTGTAGGGGCAGGTTTGAAGAATCTGTCGAATTACCAGCATGTTGTAGGGGCGAACCCACGTGTTCGTCTTTTCACCACCGTACACCGTACACCGATCCGTACGGGTTCAACATGTTGAACCCGTACGGATCGGT
>CAJXGR010000512.1 GCA_913053665.1 uncultured Spirochaetia bacterium | reverse complement strand
GTAGAGACGCACGGCCGGGCGGCTCTACGGATTCATTGAGTCACCCGGGTGATCATGATCAAACCATCCTCACGGCCCAGGCTGTAGACATACTTACCGTCTCTTGAAAAGGCCACCTGTTCCACAAAGGATTTATATCCCCTAAACTCTTTGACCTTGTCCTTAAATGTGTCCCAGACGCCCACCGACTTATATCCCCCAAAAGCCACATAGCGACCTCTATAACTGAAGGCCACCGGAGACTTCCCGAAAGAACGTTTGGGTTTGCTGCGAACCTCCCCCGTGTCGATGTTCACCAGATGCAGGAGTCTTCTTAGATCCCCCAGGACGATCCAATTCCTTGTGAGACTGGATGCCAGAGTATTCGTACCCCCAATGTAGGAATAGAGGGTCTTTGTGGTGTTCCTTTTAATGTCATAGACGTCCAGATCGCTGTGACCCATCGCTAGACGCTTCCCCGTGTGATCAAAGGAAATGCAAAAAGCCGGAGACTCCAGATCGATGACTTTCGTGATTTTCTTCTTCTTGAGGTCAATGAATAGAACATTGTTATAACTGGTGCTGATGGCCGCCAAATGGCTTCTGGGAGCAATATTTACCGAATAGGGGAGGCCAAACTCCTCATCTTTTAAGGAAAACTCCTTTTTCAGGGTCTTGACATTGTAATAGGCGATTTTGCCTTCCCCCGCGAGTAAAAACCTTTTACTGTCCGGATGAAACGTGGATCGAATCACTTTAAAGCCCGGCTGGATAAGAGTAGTCCTGGAGTACTTCAAATGGATAAATCGTGGATCCATGTCCAATAGGGGATCGCTGGAAGTTAAAAGATACTGACCGTCCCAACTGGCGGAGAAAGCCCCATAGGCCCCGTGTTCCTCTAAGGGAAGGGTTTTCCCACTTTTTATGTCCACAACCACCACCTGGTTTTTTTCATTGATATAAGTCACCTTCTTGCCATTTGGGTGGAAGGCTAGAGATTTGCTGTTTAAATAGCGTGAAGGCAAGGGATTACTCGGCCCAATTCGTTTTACGATCCTGTTTTTCTTGATATCCCACAGGATAAATCGGTTGGCTAAAGTATAAAATGCCATGTATTTATTGTCAGGCGACACGGCCATAGCCTGCAGTTCTTTAAAGTCAAATTGATAGTTCGTTACCTTTCGCGTCCTGAAATCCATGATCTTCAAGTTAGAGTTTTTCGTGGCGATATAAAGATAATGGCCTTTTGGGCTGAAGATTAGAGATATCACGTCTTCTTTGGCATTGTATAAAACCTGGTCGCTCCGGTCTTTTAGTGAATAGATCCTCACCGTCTGATCCCGTGATCCTGAGACGATATACGGCTCGGTGGGGTGGAAGGCGATGGATGTGGTGAAGTTCTTATGCTTTAAAATAGTCTGAATAGATCCCGTATCGGTATGAACCAATTGAACGCCGAAGCGATAGCCGCAATAGGCTACATAATCGCCTTTTGGGGAGAATATCACCTGTCGGGGGATCATTTTCACCTGGCTCAAGAGGCGAACTTTCTTGTTGGGTATGTCCCAGAGCTTGAGGGCTTCTCGGCTTAGGGTCACAACCTTTTTCCCATCGGGGCTGAAGGCCGCGTCTTTGATGAGATCCTGCGTGAAGACCCTTTTATCCAGATGATAGTTAGAATCGTACAACTCAATCCCGAAGGAGGAGGTCAAAAGAAAGGATTTGCCGTCTTCACTATAGTTCATGCTGTAGAGAAACCCGTTGCCAATCACTCCTTTAATCTGCTTCCTGAACTCAGACCCTTCCCAGATGACGTCTGGATCATTTATATCGGTGATTTCGGTGAGCTGACTTTTGGGCCAAAGCCTTTGGGTAAAGAGTACGAGAACGATTTGGATCACAATAGCGATTGATTTCATGATGATTTCCTTGTTATAATGTTTTTGAAGTGAATAAGTTGCTAGTGTTCAACTTGTTAGTGATATCCCTAATTTATACTCAACGATTAAGTCAAATCGTATCAGTACTCTTTTCCTGTCCTACTGACTTCAACTATATCTTACAATTCAAAGGGGAATCCTGGTTCGGTAAAAACTGGTTGAAAAGAGTTATTTAACGTGAGTTCGAAATATAAGAATTTACCTAACAAAAGTTTAGCCTGACAAATTGGCCTCTGTCGAGCTAGGAAGCTCGACCTACAGATAAATGGACTCTCTCTGAAAAAGCC
>CAJXGR010000511.1 GCA_913053665.1 uncultured Spirochaetia bacterium | reverse complement strand
CAATTTCAAGATTGTTTTTGGAATAGTGATTACCATTTTATTCCTCCTCATTAAAGTGGCTTTTTTCCCCTGAAATCACGTTGTTTGAACCAAAGTTAGCCACATAAAGCCTTCCATCATCCAGAGCGTCCCAGAGGTCGATACAGCCTATGACTAAGAGTCCTCCAGCGGTGAGAGCCGTGTTTTTAATAAAATCTCTTCGTTTCCTGCCTCCCTTGAATGACTAAATCTATCGTCTAGTCCATCGTTTTATTTGACTTATTTCTTGGTGATGATCAACCAATAACCAACAGGTCTATCTAACTGCTTGTAGAGACTTGATTAAGAAACTGTCGCATTACCCCCAATTTGTAGGGGCGGGTTTGAAACCCGCCCCTACAACATGCTGAAGATGAGTTCTGAAGAAGTACTAGGTTTATAGGCAGTATTTCGTATGGAGACCCAGTTTTCTGGTGTTTAAATAATTGGTATTCTAAAAGATCCTGGAGGGACTCTCCATCATGATAATGTGGTGAGATTTCACACAAGTTGAAGCCTTAACAAGTCAGGTAAAGGTAAGTTGAAACTTGAAATAGACGATTCAATTGATCTTGAGGAGAGTTCGATCATCGCCTATGCTCAGAATCCCAAAGCATTTGTGATATTGGGAGTCGGGCAAATCCCTATGGATTAGAGGATTTGATATTAGGGCATTCTGATAGTTTACTAAGCAGTTTAATTACCTTTAAATCGTTTAGTTATGGAGAATGTTATGATATTCGTTTGGGATGATAGCTATAATGTGAATATTAAAACAATCGATGATCAACATAGAAAATGGTTGAAACTGATCAATGAATTGTATGAGCATGCTGAGGGTGGGAAAGCATTAGAGAACATGGCCTACCTTAAAGCGGCCTTTGATTCGGCCATTGCCTATACGAAGTATCACTTAAGATATGAGGAGAAGTTACTTTTACTCTATGAATATCCTGGATTTAAAGAGCATAAAAAGATCCATGATGACTTTGAGAAGAGACTGGTTCACTTCATCAGGCGATTTGACAGAATTACTTATACTAAACCGGAAGTCCTTCTTCACGACGTAATCCTGTCATTTGTTGATTGGATGGTAGATCATATCAAAAACGATGATAGGGACTACGTTGCTTTTTTGAAAGAAAAAGGGCTAACAGATTTTCAGTCAACAGGTTAATGGGATAGAAACCGTATAGGCTGTTTGGATAGATGATTGAGGCGCGTAGAGGCGCCATTAAGAGTCTGTCGTATTAGTCTTTTCACCTAATTGTAAAAACACTAATTTTCTGTATATCAGCATGTTGTAGGGGCGACCCGCCGGGTCGCCCCTACAACATGCTGATAATGCGACAGTTTCTTCATGGCGTCTCTATCTGTATAAAATCAGATGGATAGATCTGTTCACTCCAGAGGGGTATCATCCAAATTAGCCCACTCAGCCATGGAAGCATCATACATTCGAGGGGTAGGATAACCGATCAGCTCCAGGCAAAAGGCCGAAAACGCCGCTCGAATACCTGCCTGACAATGGGTGACAACTGTCTTATCTTTCTGAATACCCACTCTATCCAACATTTGCTTCATATCCCCTAGGGATCGAAAGCGTCGAACACCTGTATCGTTAGGATCCTCTAAAAGCTTGTCCCACTCAAGGTGTATCGCTCCTGGTATCCGTCCTGAACGCTTGTTCATCCTGTTATTTCGCCCATAATACTCCTCATCGGAGCGTGTGTCGAGGACTTGCCATTCTGAACTGTTATAATTCTCCTTCAATTGGTCCAGGGTAGTTAGACGCGTTGGATCAGGAGTCGGATGAAAATCCATGGTCTGGAGAGGTTCAGATGGTTTATAAGTAATGGGATAGCCTGCTGATAACCATCCTTGCCACCCACCATTGAGGATACTGGCTTTTTCATGGCCATAATATCTTAAGACCCACCATAATCGAGTGGCGAATTTCCCGTCCCCATCGTCGTATAGGACAACCTGAGTATTTTGTCCCACTCCCAAGAGCTTTACGAGTTCTTTGAAGTCATTGGGACCCTGTATATGGAGTGTGAGCTGGCCAAAGGAGTCCTGACCTTTCACATAAGGGTGTCCAGGACGGCAGACAGCCCCCTGGATGTGAGCCCGAGCGTAGGAATGGTAGTCCCAGGGGCAATCGACAATCACTAAGTTGGGATCGTCCTTGTGCTC
>CAJXGR010000510.1 GCA_913053665.1 uncultured Spirochaetia bacterium | reverse complement strand
AGTCCGACAGAGAGTTAGCCATTTTAACTTATCTCGAACTCACGTTAGTTAATACTAAAGCTAAAATCAATGTTATTCGTTTCATGATATGACCTCCTTTTTTAAGGTCTACTTAAAGATAATTATTTTATAGATGAATGACAAATAGAATATCGTATAAGAGAATAGCTTTCTCAACAGGGTTTTGGATGATCTCACTAAAAATAACTTGAAGATACTATAAATTAACTTATTTTTAAGTCATGAAATATTGTAAACGGATTCTTGTTTTATGCTTAGTCCTCTCTGTTCTGGCCTGCCAAAATAAGCCAAAAGGAAAAAGTAATATGCCCAATAATCGCCTGAATGAACCTTCCAGCCAATCTATAATCTTTGAAAAACCCACCCTCACCCACTATAAATCAAATAAAGACTATGTCATCGACTTGAAGCTACCTAGTAAAATAGAGTTCACTCATTCCCAAGACCGTATCGCTAAGGTGATCCATATAAAACTCACGGGAATTCTTTTTAAACCTGAAGAGTACAGGGTTTCCATGGGACTCCTGACATCATTCCATGTCCAAACAAATAAGGGGGACTCAATCCTCACTGTGTCTCTAAAACGTCCTTTGAGGTATACCATAGAGTGGAAGGAAGGTCATACTCTTAGTCTCACACTAAAAAACATCATGAGCCGTACTTCTATAAGGCCTATCAATAAGGATGTCATTGATTTTCACTTTAAAACCTTCAATGTGGATCTTCACAACGACTTACTTATCCACATGTTTATGAAGAATATCTCTTTATCAAAGGGCAATCCGTTCACTCAATGCGATATGAATAGACTTCAGCAGGGGGGAACACAAGCCCTCTTCTTTGCCATTTGGGTGCCAGACTTCTTTGTGAAGGATCAGGAAAAGTACCATTTCTACAAACACTACTTTGAGAAGTTCAAACAATATAAAGGAAAACCCTTTCAACTCGCTCTGGACCTCATTGCCAAGCTCAAAGAAGAAGTCTCAAAGAATGATTCCATAAAGATCGCAATGTCTTCGGATGACCTCATCAACAACTTTAAGCATAAGACTAAATCGGCCCTCATGGGGATGGAAGGAGCTCACCCCCTTGAAGGGAGAATCGACCGCCTCAAAACCATCTATGACGCTGGCGTTCGCTATATCGGCATCACCTGGAGCAACAGCAATGCCTTTGCTGACGCGGCGGGATACACAGAGCATGGCGGCTTAACCCCATTGGGTGAAAGGCTCATAAAGGAAATGATGAAACTGGGTATGCTCATCGACGTGTCTCACCTCTCTGATAAAGCTTTCTACGACATCATTAAAATCACCCAATCCGATTATCCCCTGATAGCCAGCCATTCCAATCCGCGTAAGCTATTAGATCACAAGCGAAACCTTAGTGATGACATGATCAAAGCCATCCAGAAAAGTAATGGGGTGATTTCTGTAGTTTATCATAGTGGTTTTCTCACCAAAAACAGGAGGGCTACCATTGAGGATGTCCTGGATCACATTGATTATTTAGTGGGGAAAACATCTATAAATCATGTAGCACTGGGTTCAGACTTTGACGGCTTCATCAAGACCCCTCTGGGATTAGAAAACATGTCGCGGCTTCCGAACCTCACGTTGGGTCTCTACCATAGAGGTTACACCTTCAAGGACATTGAAAAGATACTGGGGACCAACTTCTTAAGGGTCTTTAAGAGGGTGGAGTCTTTGAGACACAAGGATCCTGGTGGTTAAGTTCTTATATCCTTGATCTATCCTTCCATTTCCCTATCACCTCATTGAGTGATTTCAATAGAATCAAGTGTCAATGATAAGATTAAAATCATGGCTAAGACAAGCGAAATCCTATTGCTTTCTCTATATGATAGATACTGTATATTTTCTACTTAAAGTCATTGATCACAAGCTTTGCTTTTAAGGCTAGGTCACCAGCCATTAATTGTTGTTCTGATTTTTCACCAGGCCAATTAATGATAATCGCATGTCTGGGGGGAGGTTCATCGGGTAGAACCTGTAATTGATTCTTTAGAATATCTTTTACTTTAATATCTGCTCTAGCTAAAATTGCTTTTTTCCTTATTGGAACAATTTCTCGATCACCCATCTCCCAAATTTCTTTGTCAACCAGATGATCAATCCGGAATACGAAGGTTTCATTATCCTTTATAGAAGGCATAAATGCCCTATATTTCACTT
>CAJXGR010000509.1 GCA_913053665.1 uncultured Spirochaetia bacterium | reverse complement strand
CAAGAGTTCGTTTTCGAGAGCTGTACAATACTGAAGGACAACATGAGAGTAATCGGCATTGTTTATCGGAATCGTTTTCTCATACAGATAATCCCCAAGGGCTAAGGCTTCTTGACTGAGTGGCTCAAGTTTATCCCAAGCCTTTATATCTTTTTTTATATTATTGATATAAGGAACCAGGCTATTTTTCAGGACTAGTTTAACAGGCTTTAATTTCTTGTTTACATTGGAATTAATAATATCAACTTTTTCATCGTCTGTTTTATCGGACCCTTCGACATTCTTTAGATCACCCTGCAAATCGGTGATTATGTTTAATATTTGATCCATCTGATCCTGGAGAGAGTTTATGTTCTTGTTGGTTTCCTCACTTCTCTTTTCTATACTGTTCATTTTCTTGTTTATTCGATTCAATCCTGATGTAAGACTTTTATGAAGCCGTTCAAAAAGATGTTTTTTAACAAACTGGGCAAAGACGTCATCGGATGTGATTTTATTGTAGGTATCTGTGTCTGTGTCAACTTTCTTATCTAATTCGTCGTTGAAATAGTCATCAAAAGCAAGCTTTGAGTTTTCTTTTGAATTGATCTCTACAGCTTTTCTAAAACCTTCATTATTTTTGATCCGTTCTTCCATGTCATAAAAAAATAGTGAGACCTTATCATCTTCTGTCAACTCTGTTCCAAAGTGTTCATTCATGAATTGGATAATCTCCGATAAGGGAGCCAACTCCTCTTCAATCACTTTCCCTTCACCCAAATCTGTGATTGGATTGAGTGTACCGTCTTCATCCACTAATTTAATCTCACCGCTACTCGTTTGCTGAAGACGATAGGAATCCATATTAATGTTCTGTGTGATCTCAACGGGTAATTTCTCCCTGTGGATGGGCAAATTAGGCAATAGGTGTCGGGCAAACTGGTACAGCTTTTCAAGATCATTATCAACGAATTTGATAATCTGAGTGAGGAAAGAATAGGTCCTTATATAATCGCCGAGTTTCTTTTTAAAATCGGCCATATCATCTTTATCTAAAGCCTCATAACTTCCAATGATCGGTACCAGGACTGTTTTTAGCTTCCCCTGAAGGGTATTTTTTTTCCCTTTCGATGCGAAATAGATCCTGGTGAACTGGTCAATATCCTTTTGAGTAAATAGCTTATAATTCAGTAGATGGCGTTCAATATCATAGAGTTTATTGGGATCGGTTGCCTCCGTGAGAAGAGTCTTTTCATAGTAGTCCTGAAAGCTCTTTTGAATCACATCTCCAGGGTTTACAAAGTCCAGGATCATGGTGTCATCTTTATCCGGACAGATCCTGTTCAATCGGCTCAATGTCTGGACGGCGTTGACCCCTCCTAATTGCTTATCCACATACATGGTATGAAGCAGAGGTTGATCAAAACCCGTTTGGAACTTACTTGCTACAATAAGAAAGCGGTATTCGTCTTTCCTGAAGGTTTCAGCGGTTTGATTTTCGGAGAATCCGTTCATCCCTGTTTCTGTATAGGTTTTACCGCTATCAGGATCCACAAGATCACTGGAAAATGCTACCAAACATCTAAAAGGAGAGTTCATATCATTAAGATATTTATCCAAAGCCAATTTATATCGTACAGCGTGAAGTCTGGATCGGGTCACAATCATAGCCTTCGCCTTCCCATTGATTTTGTGCCTCACCTGATCCCAAAAGTGTTCTAACATAATTTCCACCTTTCTATGGATGGCGTGAGGGTGAAGATCCACGTAGGAGCGAAGGAGAGAGGTCGCTTTCTTCTTATCGTATTGTGGATCCTCTTCTATCCTCTTTAAGAGACTGAAATAGACTTCAAAGGTTGTATAGTTCTGGAGAACATCCAGTATAAAACCCTCTTGAATAGCCTGTCTCATGGAATACAGACTGAATGCCTCAAAACTACCGTCTGATTGAGGCGTTCCAAAGATCTCAAGGGTCTTGCTTTTGGGAGTGGCTGTGAAGGCAAAGAAGCTCACGTTATCCAGCTTTTGACGCCTCTTCATGGCTGATTCAATACGGTTATTGATATAGTCTTCGCTGTCAAGATCGGGTGAGTCTTCATTTTCGGCATGATCCAAATTAAGGATGGTTTTAATGCTAGCGGATGTTTCCCCGCTCTGGGAGGAGTGTGCCTCATCTATAATAACCGCAAAGTTCTTTCCCGTCAGCTTTGTGATTTCCTCAACCGCGAAGGGGAAGGTCTGAAGGG
>CAJXGR010000508.1 GCA_913053665.1 uncultured Spirochaetia bacterium | reverse complement strand
ATATAAGGCTTATTATAAGTTTTAGTCTCATGGTGTGACTCCTTTTAATAGTAGATGAGAAGGCCGAAACAGTCCATTTATCTAATGATCATAGTAACTTACTATTTGACAATATGCTCTAGGGTGAGTCGGCAACTCGTTCCTAGAGCAACTTGTATTAAAACATGAAGCCTAGACCAAGATTCCATTGGTCGTAGACTTTAGTTTGATTGTTCCCATCGGTGATGAGTTGATAGTCAGCTTTAATAGCCACTCCTGGAGTAGGTCGATAGGATAAACCCAATGTCACCTCCTTGAAATGCTTCTTTCCATCAGGTGTTGAGCCATTGGATAACTCCTTTTCCCTGTTATACTCCTCAAAACGGATGAAAGGAGCCAGATAATGATCTGTATCTATAAGGCTCAAAACGTTATAGGCTATCTCGCCGTAATAACCAAAGAACTTTTTGGAAACTGTTGTCCCGGTGGCCGATGTGTAATTCTCTGCTTTGGAAAGGCTTCCCTGAGCAAACAATCCCCTGATTTCCAGTCCCCTCCAGTTAAAACGTAAGTCAAAGTTGAATAGAAAAAGTCCAGGAGAAGCCCCCCCAAATTTCTGTTGGCCGATCTTACCGTACCACCAGCTTCCACCAAGCTTTAAACCAAAGGGCTGACTGATGCTATATTCCAATCGACCTGTGATAGCAATATTTCTGATCTTAGAGAATGTGTTATTCGTACCTCTCTGTCTCCAGTTGCGTATTTCAGTACCAGAGCTAATATCCATCGAGTTCATAAGATAAACCTTGTATTGGAATCCTTCTAAAGGAAGTTTCCCGAAAATCCCTATTCCCAACTCATTCCAGGTGCTTGGAATAATCCTTGTTTCAACATTAGGCCTCTCCACACCATGAAAAGTGGGAGGCTCATGGGTCTCGTTGATGATCCCTAAAGGAACAAGAATCATTCCTCCTCTCACATTCAAGTAGTCATGGGCCATGAAGTCAAGGTAGGCCTGTTCGATCCTGACCTCTCCTTCAGTTCCCGTTTCAATACCACTGTGTTCGATCTCAATCTCTGAGTTGAATACAATCCAATCGTTAAAACGATGGCCTATAAAAAGAACCAAGCGGTGAAAGTCAAGGCGATCCGTGTCCGCAGGATCAGTTCGGCCATTATAATGGAGTTCACCATATCCTCCAATCGTCGTTTTCTTTTTGGTTTTTCCACTATCTCCTTTACCAGAAGATGTTTTCAACTGATCGACTTCTTCTGACAAGATATCAATCTTTCGTTGGAGGCTGTCTATTTTGCGGCCCACATTGCTTTTCACTTTCTTTGTTTGGGCTGACAGCGGTTGAAAGTCAGTTATGACAATGACTAGCGCCAATAGGACCAGCCAAAGTCCATTTTTTGGGTTCATGAAAATCTCCTTTAAATGTTATATTTGACTTCATATAAACTGGCTGGCATAAGGCTGGCTGGTTTTCCTATGAAATAAAATGGCTAAAATGGTTTTTGAAGCATAAGCTTATCGTTTTTGGTTAAATGTAATATATACTTTTTCTCTTTGTAGACCACCTCCAAAGGGAATGGGAAATGATCGTTTAATATCATTGTCCGAGAGTTTGGGTAGAAGCTGGATTTTTCTTGATCCTTTAAGTTTGACGATCTCTTGGCTTCAATATTTTCCACTGTTTGACCTCGTTCTACAAGATGTGTTTTGAAAGGATATTTGATCCTTTAAACCATTAGATAAGTATATTTTAAAGGGTTTTTTATGGGTCTCGTCCCTGGTAATCAGAATGACCTCAACGGCCTTTAGCCGATGGATCAGCCTGAGACTATCCTTTATGGACATCACAGAAAGGGCTGTTGAAAGGGCGTCTGCCAGAATGGGATCTTTTGAGATCACAGTAGCACTAAGAATATGACTTGCTGGGTATCCCGTTCTGGGATTCAGGATGTGAGAATATCGTTTCCCGCCAATTGTCACGTACCTCTCATAGCCTCCTGAAGTGGAGACCTATTCTTTGCGTGGATCCACATTAAGACATGGTTTTGATTTAAAGGGTCTCTGATACCTACTTTCCAACAGTCTGGATAATTAGAACTGCCTGCTAAATAGATCTGTCCACCAAAATTGATTTTAATACTCTTGAATGAATAGTTCTTTAGTATTGTAAGGATTTTAGAGATTGCATAGCCTTTTCCTATGGCTCCAAGATCGATGGACATACCTTTAT
>CAJXGR010000507.1 GCA_913053665.1 uncultured Spirochaetia bacterium | reverse complement strand
TGTAGGTCGAGCTTCCTAGCTCGACAGATGCCAATTTCTTAGGCTAAACTTTTGTCAGATAGGTTCTTATATCCCGAACTCACCTTATTTAGTCAAAAGTCGCCATTTCAATATGATCCTTTGCTTCCAGCATCTTGTCAATCGAGTCTCCATTGGATAGAGCATAAAATATTCCCTTCCATTTGTCTTCTGTAAAGCGATGGATCTTTTTAATCCATAAAGCATTATTAATAATGCTGTTAGAAGAACCTTTCGTATTCACGTAGAAGTTGGCAACAGCCCCGAAACGACAGGCACCAAAGCAATTAACATCGCTTACTTTAATCCGGTTGGGCCCAGTATTCAAGCCGGTTTCTTTAATCATCTGTCTCAGACGTTTAGGAAACTCATCTGTCCGATGAGCTTTTTTGCATCTCTCACCGCTACAAGTAAATATATGTGATTTATAATACATGATGGGTTTATTATTATCTCTCACTACAGGTTTACACACAAAACCTTCCTGAACTTCAGAACCCATGGTATTGAACTTTTTTGCCATAGTTTACCTACTTAATTAATTTGTAAATCGCATGCAGACAGCTTACGGCCATTGTTGAGGCTCCATAACGGCCTTCCAGAATGATTCCTTCCACATTAAAATGTTCAAGAAAGCTTTTGGTATAGGTTTTGCTCTCTTCAACATTCACAAAACCAACGGGAAAGGCAATCACTGCCACTTTACTTAGATCCCAATTTTCTACTAATAAACCCTCAACAAGAGAGTAAAGAAAGGTTGGAGCATTCCCACAAACCAGTACAGTCGGCTGATTGTAGCAATCATTCAATGCTAATTGGGCGGCCGCAAAGGTTCTTGTTGTTCCATCTTTTTTGGCTTTCTCTTTCACACGCTCTTCGGAGGTATAGCATATCACTTTATTCTTATATCTATCTGTATAAATAGGACTTAAGCCGGACTTTATCATATTGGTATCTACAATAATATTAGCAGAAGCAGTGAGGAGGTCTTTAATGCTATCAATAGCCTTATCAGTAAAGAAAATACTGGACATCACATCCTGAAAGTGAGTTGTAGCATGGATAAGACGTTTGACCACCTCTTTTTCCTGATTCCCAAAGCGATGATAGCTGGGATAACCCCTACACTCCTCTTCTATCAGGGATAACGACTGTTTCTCTATCTGATCACCCTGCTGGATGGCAGGTTTTTTTATGTCAAAGCCCATAACACTTTGGGACATAGGTTTCTCCTCATATATTTTTGATATAAAAGTATAACTAACTGTTTAATAGATGTTTAGTGATGATGTATCAATGAAGTGATTTGCCTAGGACTTCACATTACCTCCTTATGTCGGGAAAGAGCGAATGTATTAAAACCCTGTGTGTCTGACTTTTACAGTTACCCGATAGTGCAGGAATCCCACCTGACTTCCACAAGTTTGTTCCATTCAAAAATAAACTCTTTCTAATCAATTGGCAAGGAAAATATTAATTTTTTTGATAAATGAGGGTAAGGAAAAATACTAATAAACCTCTTGATCCAAAGGTTAAAATAGCTTGTAATTTCTATGGATTGGGTGGATCGTCCCAGTATCCATGAATTATTTATGCCTCTTTATATGTTGCAGATTGGTGGAGGGCTAGAACAGCGTCTGTCTGTTCTACATCTAACTGCGAAAGATAATAATCTAGAGAATGAAATAGTCCTAGGCCTTCGATGGAGCTATTTCACTTGACTTTTTCAAGTTCATGGGCCACAGTTAGCTTTTTCCAGTCCTCTTCAAATGATTGGAGAGCAGAATGATTAAAGGCCCTGTCTTTACGTACCAATGAAAGATTAAAAACGGTTTCATTTTTTCCGTTGCAAAAGTGGACACCGCGTAGCTTGTCACCACGACGAATAAACCAGACTCGATCCACTTCCTTCCAGTTGATGTGGAGGTGGAAGTGTTCTGTTTCAATAGTGAGCCAGTCACGGCGTTTTGTAAAGTCTCTAGCGTGAACCATGAGTTCACTCACTGCTCCGGTTTCACTGCGAACCACTGCACGTAGCAAGTCCCAATTTTGGGTGGCTTCAATGACAGAGTCTGGATCCTTCCTCACCAGAGCCGCAGAGTAGTCACCAGTTCTTTCATCTTTGCTCGCCTCACTAATGGCTGAGATGATCTCACCCATAGGACTGCCAAAGTGGGAGGCAATCTCATTAAGGGAGTGATCAGGATTG
>CAJXGR010000506.1 GCA_913053665.1 uncultured Spirochaetia bacterium | reverse complement strand
CGCATCGTGTGAAATAAACCATCGCATACTATCCGATGAAATGTCGCATCGTATGTAATGTTAAGGAGGAACTGCCTGTTAAAGTAAATCAGGACAGCACATAGACGGCTCAATAGGGTTTATAGGCCAATATCTTGTCCTGATATTGAATGGACCGAACCTGTTAAGCCGAATAGAGTACGATTTAGCTTTTCAGTAGAGGATGATTAGCGAATCATCACTTTGGCATGGAACACATCCAAACGATCCAAAGCTCTGTCACGCAAGTGTTTTGCTTTTTTAAAGACAGAAGTCCTGAAAAAGGCTTTGTTCTTTGCTTTGCTGGACCACTCCGCAATACCAAGGGTATGGGGGCGATATTTTCCTTCTTTAAAGCGAATGGGTCTTAAGGAAGGCGAAAAACAGGCCAGGCTATTAAGCGTCATAAGCCCCCCGACTAACCATTCAGAAGGTTTCAAACTCATTGGAGTATGCCAATTTATGGGATTCATCCAAATAGAAACGGTAAAGCCAGAATTTTAATCAAGAAGGTTGGTTCTAAGGCTAGGGGTTATTATATTTTCTACCAAATTAAATTAACGGCAAAAAATATGAATTATTTAGTAAAAAAACTTGCATTTTCTTTGACAATTTGGTATACTTATTCAAGATTTAAAAAGTAGAAAGGTTGTATTTTGTGTTCCCCTCCCAGTCTACCAAAATACAACCTCTATTTTTTCTTAAGCAACCACATCATACTCATCCCTATATAATTGCAAGGCTCGTTCAAGATGTAACAAAATAATCTCATGGATTTCCTTGGATAGGTTAGTAATTCTTTGATCTTGTTCCAGGGTTTTAACATATTCTCCTGCTAAACTGAAGACCTTTTTGGTTTTTTTCACATCTTGGATGATTTCATCAAGTTTAGAACCCTCATTATACATTTCAACCAGGTGATTGAGTAGTCCTATAACGGATAAGTTGGGCTCAATGGTTTTTAAATCCTCAAGGAAGTCATGAATCTTCAGCTTTTTTGCAGGATAGACTGTTTCTATGTAATGTTCCAGTTCATTAATTTTATACAGAAGAGTACTCTCTGTCTGGGGCATCCTATTTCCTCCGTGAAATATAAATGAATTACCAGTGTCTTCTCAAAATCCTTTTTGAGGTCACATTAAAATAAATGTCGACTAAAAAGATTCAAAATTGACTTTATTTTGCCATGCCAGATAAAATGTCCACTTTTTTTAATAGAATGGGACTTTTTTATACTTTTACTCAATCCATCTAACTTTTCTGTTCTCAATAGTAATTTTATCCTCAATAATGGCTTGAATCACCTTTGGATAAAGTCTTTTTTCAATGGCCGTTACCTTTGATTGGATCGAGTCTACTGTGTCCCTATCATCTATTTTAACGGTTTCCTGGGCGATGATGGGGCCATGATCGTATTCATCATCCACAAAGTGGACGGTGACTCCCGTGACTTTAACGCCATAATCCAGAACAGTCTGGTGAACTTTAGTTCCATAAAAACCTTTCCCACAAAAGGAAGGGATAAGAGACGGATGAATATTAATAACCCGATTGATATAATGTTTGGGTACGATATAACAAGACATAAAGCCTCCGAAAACCACAAGATCCACTTTGTGGAAATCGAGTAACTGGGTGATGCGTTGACTATAATCGTTCAGGTTGGATTTAAACATTTTGTATGGAACAACCTCATGGGGGATGCCCCAATTATTGGCTCGAATAAGTCCATAGGCCTGTGTACGACTACTAAGGACGACAGCGATTTTGGCATCCACCTGTCCATCTGCGATATGTTCAAGAAGGTTTTCAAGGGTACTTCCATTGCCTGAGAGAAGGAATCCAATCTTAAAGGGATTCTCTGATGGGCTCATATTCCATTCCTTAAATGTTGGATGATGGGAAATGATACCCTGTAAATATAATGTTTTTTCAGGAGATGAAAAACAGACATCTAAAGATTTTCATTTATCCTTCACTAATCTCAACTTTATTTCGACCATTTTCTTTAGCTTTATACAAAGCGTCATCGGCTCTTTTAAAGAAAGAATCCAGATTATCCTTGTCTGTTAGCTCGCTCACACCAAAACTGCAAGTCAGTCCATCGATATTGCTAAAAACATTGCTTGCTACAACAGATCTTAGCTTTTCAGCAAAATCCCTTGCGTTATCTATATTGACTCCGGGAGCAAGGATGGCAAACTCCTCACCTCCCACACGGGCGACCAC
>CAJXGR010000505.1 GCA_913053665.1 uncultured Spirochaetia bacterium | reverse complement strand
TTGGCAAGAAACTCCGATTTAGCCTGATTAGCCTGTTCAGCCTTCTTCCATGCCAAATCAGCCTGATCCCTGGCTCTTTCAAGGTCCATCATCATGTTCAGTGATGCTTTGCGAGCTTTGGCCAGTTCATCAAAGCGTTTCTGGAGAGCTTCTTCTGCCATCTTGCGGTCTGTAATGTCTAAATGAGTTCCCGTCATTCGAATCGCTTTGCCATCCTCATTTTGTGCAATAACTTTCCCTCTAGCCAGGATCCATAACCATTTACCAGATTTAGCCTTCAGTCGGAAGTCCGTTTCATAAAAGGATATTTGACTCTCTAAGTGAGCATTCAGTATCTCCATAACTTTATATTTATCATCAGGATGAAGAAGTTTCTCCCAGGAACTGTAATGGGGCTTTATCTCTTCTAGTGAATAACCCAGCATTTCAGTCCAACGTTCATTAAAAATAACCTCCCCGCTTTGCATGTTCCAGTCCCATGTTCCAATGTTGGCTCCTCGAATGACCAGATTGAATCTCTCCTCATTTTCCTTTAAGACTTTTTCAGTGATTTTACGTTCTTCCACTTCTTTTAGAGCTTGATCTTTGGCTGTTTGATAGACCTTGATACGATGAGATAATTCTGTGACGTCCTCTACAACAAAAAGAGCATAGACTTCCCCGCTTTCTCTGTCTGTAACAGGTGTCACCGTTGTATTTTGAACCTGTGATTTTCCGTACCTCAGTGAGGAAGCCGGAATAACCTGTTTATGAAGTTGGGAGGAAAAAACAGTGGGTGACCCTTCCTCAAAGACTCCCTGAATGCGAGATAAGTACTGTGGATGGGCAAGGTGGGGAAAGAATATACTGATTTTAGTCCCCAGGATATTTTTTCGAGATAAACGGGTCCATTCTTCCAGCTGCTTGTTCCAGAACAGGACAGTTAAATCTTTTTGTAAGATAAAGACTCCCATCGGGATAGAGTCGAGTATGTCAAATTGCTGAAAAACCTTCTTTTTGCTCATGATTGTTTCTATAATCGGCCAATCGTTTCAATAAGATTTTTGAAAGAACCGATCTCAAAAACCATGTAGATATCACCGTCAATATCAAGGGTTTCTATGGTGAACCTGGCTTCAACCAGTAGGACAGTCTGTTCAGGAGTTATGTTTACTTTAAACAGCTTGTCAATGGTGTTTTCGATATACTGGGGGACAGAATAGCTGAAGTGATCGCCCAAAGCATTGGCAATACTCCCCATAATCGAGTTCAAGACGATATTTCCCACTTCGGTGAGTGTCCCTATTTTCATTTCATCAAACTCGGAATGAGTTGGATTCTGGCCTGTCAGAGTGTCCACAAGCTTTAATGCACTCTCAGTAGGGAAAATAAGCCCCGATAGTCCTGAAAACTTCCCTCTAAAAGGCATTTGAACAGTCGATAGCATTCCATTGTCCAGATCATGCTTTTCTTTTATGAGTTGAGCCATAGTCATTATCTTGATGGAAGGGATGGACATCTGAATATGCGACTGAACCATTGTATTCAACGTGTTGACAGCCCGACCGATCCCTATATTAAGAAGCTCTTTGAGTGTATCATTCTGCTCTGTTGTGAGTTCCATACTTAGTCCTTAACAGTATTGTCGAATGAGTTTTTTTAGCTCTTCTTCATTCACAGGTTTCCCAATAAATGCTTTGACTCCCAGGTCCATGCTTTGTTGACGAGAACCCTCCTGAATATCTGCTGTGATCATGATTGTAGGAATATCAATCTCCTTGTTTTTAATGTCATTCATCAATTCACGACCTGTCTTTTCCGGCATGGTATGGTCCAAAAGGATAAGGTCAGGCTTTTGATCTATGATCATTTCCAGTCCTTCTTTACCGTCCGACGCTTCCAGAATATTATGGGACTCGGCCTCTATAATGTCACGAATTATCTTTCTTTGAAAGGCTGAGTCATCAATGATAAGTATTGTAGCCATTTTTTTGCCTCTTCTTCTAAATTAAATTCTCAATAACAAATATGGTAGTGATCAACCAGTGACTGACGGATTTATCCAACTGCCTGTAGGAGCTTGATTAATCAAGCCCCTACAGGCAGTTTCACTCCCATAAATATAAGTAAATTAATAGAACCGTAAATCTTTTTTGCATCTAAAGAGGCAAGTTTTCTGACAGTTTATTCATCCACAATACTATACTCCGGTTGACGGTTCAGTTTTTCCAAAAGCTTATTGACCTCCTCTTTCAACTCAATCATCCTGAGCTCCCG
>CAJXGR010000504.1 GCA_913053665.1 uncultured Spirochaetia bacterium | reverse complement strand
AGAATGAAATAGCCCTGCTCTTTCATCATTTGCTTTTACGATTTCTCCTTGCTTTTTGGGCAAAAGGATTGTAATATTACATTCTAATTTTAGGAAAACATGGGCTGATTATGAATAGTTCAGATATTTTTATTTTGATATTGTTGTCACTCGGCGGCGTTGTCCCCATAATTTACTTGCTGGTCATAAAAAGGAGGCTGGATAAAATCAAATATACAGCCTATAACGATGATAAGAAGATAGTTCCATCCATTATAGACGATACCATTCAGGCAACGATTGATTTTAATAGTCATTATGAAGTCTTTGAGTGGGACGGAGAGTTTGAGGATTTTCACGTCTTGCTAAAGAGTTGGATTAGTTACGATTATGTTGAGTTCTCGAAAGAGGACTCTATTTTAGGGATTAAGTATTATAAGGACGAAGAGATAGACAGCGCTTTAGTCTATCTTCCCTATGAGGTGAGCCTGAACACCCGACATTTCTACCGATCCAACCTTAAGGACGATCGAGAAGAGTTTCAGTTGCTGGAAGGTCAATTAAAAGATCACTTTCAAGAGGGTCGACCCATCGATTTGAATCTCTTTAGCCCACGGACCCAGGAGATTTTAGATATTCTGATCTTTGCTTATTTCACCCATAAAAGGTATGTAAGTTTTCTGGAAAAACACTATCCAGACTTTATCGAGGAGATTCGCCAATACAGGGGAAAGCCTGTCTCACAAATCCTTGATGTATTTAAAAGTACGGATCGATCTGTAGAAGAGCTTGAGATGGAGCTGAAAAAGTCGATCCATCATGAGGACTTTGAAAAAGCCACCCTGTTGAGGGATCAAATCAAATCCCTGAAGAGTAAGGAATAATAACTTCAAATGAGAGGAATAGGACTATAAATCATGCTCCATAAAGACTTATTAGCTAAAAGGTTCTTCATTTTACTCACTCTCCTCTGGATGGTTCTATCCCAGTGTGGAGCAAGTATTCCCTCCAAGAAACCTAAACAGTGGAAAAAGATTGCTTCTCATAATATGTTTGATACACCTTTTCCTGAAAATACATCTTACTTCCCTAAAAATACCTTTAGCAAATATGTTACTAACTGGTATTCAGAAGTTCTTAAGAGAATGAATGAACCTATACTCTATACTTTAATCGATAAAAATATAGAGACTTACAGGTTTACCTTGATACCAAGCTTTTATCCGGCCCTATCGATACGGGTTTATCAATCAGGAGAAAAGAAAGTCTTAATTGTGAAAGAGTTGAGTGAGGCAGGAGGTTATGACTTAGGTGAACTGAAGCATAATGTTGAACGCCAACTCCTAAAGAAAGAATGGCAAAATATACTTGTACATGTCAAAAGGTCATCTTATTGGTTCCTAAAGACAAAGATTGATGATCTTGGATTTGACGGGGAAGAATGGATAATGGAAGGGGTAAAGAGCGGGAAATACCATGTGGTGGATCGCTGGAGCCTGGATGAAGGAAGCTATCGTGATTTTTGTGACTACTTGTTAAAGCTTTCAAGAGTCGATTAAACGATATATCAATCTGTTCAAATGCAGGAGAATGATTTATGATTCATAAAAACTTATCAACTAAATCTTATTTTATCCTTTTCACGATGCTTATATTCATATTTTGTGGAACAAAGGCTAGTTCCAAAAAGCTGGATGAGTCCTATTTTCCCAAAAACAAGATTGGCGAATTCCGTGCAAAATGGTACTCAAAACACCTCAGAAAAGCGAATGAACCAATACTTTATACTCTCACAAATAAAAAAACAGAAATCTATAGATTCACTTGGTTAAGAACATTTCATCATCCCATAATGATACGGGTTTACCAATCCGGGGGAAAGAGCTTTTTAATCGCCAAAGAGTTGAGTGGTGCAGGAGGCTATGATCCTGGCGAACTGAAACATAATGTTAAACGCCAACTCCTTAAAAAGGAGTGGCAAAACATACTTGAACATGTCAAAAAGTCATCTTATTGGTACCTAAAGACGAAGATTGATGATCTTCTTGGATTTGACGGTGCTAAATGGATAATGGAAGGTGTAAAAAAAGGTAAATATCATGTGGTGGATCGCTGGAGCCCGGAAAAAGGAAGCTATCGAGAACTCTGTCTCTATTTATTAAAGCTTTCGGGGCTTAAAGTTAAACGTATCTATTAATAAATGTACTCTATAAGTAATTTCCCCATTTCTCAGGCAAAACAATTTAGTGTATACAATGTTATAGTTCTCGGTGTTTAAAGGATT
>CAJXGR010000503.1 GCA_913053665.1 uncultured Spirochaetia bacterium | reverse complement strand
GGTCTTCATTCAATACTTGTAAAACCATGTTTTTAGACGAAATTAAGCCCCACGTTGTGAAGCTTAAAATAAGCCATTAGTTGCATCAGCCCCTAATATTTACTAATGGTCTACATACATATCTATTCTTCTTCAGGGTAGTAAAAAATAGTTCTCGGAGTTTATAAATGCCAACCTATGAATATAAATGTTCCAGTTGTGATCATAAGTTCGAAAAGTTTCAAATGATGACGGCTGATCCCGTTAAAGAATGTCCGGAATGCGGAAAAGAAACTGCCAAGCGTCTTATTGGTGCCGGAATGGGCGTAATCTATAAAGGATCAGGATTTTATACGACCGATTATAAAAATAAAGAGGCACCCAGGGAGACTAGTGCACCCAAAGAAAGTAAAAGTGAAAAACCAGCACCCGCATCCGATCAGGGTGGGTCTGGAAATGCCTGAAGTTTTACTTATCAATCGGCCTCTTTTCCCACATCTGAGCTTTATAACAGTGTTTTACTTTATAGATTTTCTTCTTTTTCAATAGATACTTAATAAGCTTCTTTCGTTTTATCAATATTTCCTCAGGGGAGGATTGAAGCTTGGGATCCCGATAGGGTATACTCCCATCCGAGTGTTCAAGGAGAAATTGTTCCTTAGGGGATAAAACCTCTAGGTCCTTTCTCTTACTGAGACTTGCAATAGTTCCCCCTCTCCTTCTACCAACAGCTTGAGTTCTATAAACATTCAACCCACACTTCATAAATCCCCTTTGAACAGGCAATGCACTGGAGTAGGTCACAATACACCCATCCGACTTGAGTCTGTCCTTTAGCTCTTTAAAGAAGTGATAAGTCCACAATTCCGGGTTTTTTAACGTAGAAAAAGGATCTAAATAGATCACGTCATACTCCTCGTGAATACCTTCAAGACAGTGTCTGGCATCAGCTACCACCAATTGGATATTTCCGTTTTTGTAATCTACCTCTTGATCCTTGCCAAGGGATTTCATAAGGTGAGTCCAGGCCTTGAAGGGATAAGATAAGTTAGAGGCCCTTTCAATCACATTTTCATCTTTCTCAATAGCCGTAATATTTATGGGATAGCCATTACAACCATGTTCAAGGGTGCTAAGACTATTGTAGCCTAGTCCAAAGCATATATCCAAAACCTTTACAGACTGTGACCGGGACTTTTCCAATACATTTGAGGGATAGACAAACTTATGAAGACTTTCCTCGTAAGCACCGCTTAGAGAGTGATAATGTTCGCAGTAGGTCTCTGAATAAAGAGTAGGAGAGCCGTCGGCAGTTGATACTGGTGTAGTAGCCTTCATTTCTTTGATTTACACACTATTTACACTTCTTTTTCAGCTTGACAATCCGTTCATGAATGGTTTGCTTCTTGGAAATGGACAAATTACGGCTGAGTTTGAGGTACAGCTGGTAATCCTTGATAGCTCTGCAATCCCCCAGGGCCTCGTAGATTTCCCCCCGACTGTTATAGGATTCAGGGAATCGGGGTTTCATTTTAATCGCTAAATTGCAGTCCTCAAGACCTTTTTGGTAGTTTTTAAGGAGAAAATAACTGTAACCACGATTATTATAGGCATAGGCATTCTTTGGGTTGATCTTAATCACTTGATCAAAGTCTTTTACGGCTTTTTCATAGTTCTTGAGCAAGATATATGTGTAACCACGTCCGCTATAACCCTTTGCCAGCTTAGGGTTGAGTTTGATAGCCTGATTATAGTCCTTAATGGCCTCTTCATAGTGGGTCAGACTCCTGTGAGCGTTGCCACGATTGATATATCCTATTAAGAGCTTGGAATTAAGATCCACTGCTGTTGTAAAGTCTGTAATAGCTTCATCATACATTCCCAGATGATTATAGACCATCCCTCTCGCGTTATAAGCCATTGTAAACTTTGGGTTCATCCGGATCAACAGGGTAAAATCCTTAATAGCGGGCTTGTAAGCCTTTAGAGTGATATATGTATAGCCTCTAAAGAGTATGGCTTGTGGGAACTTGGCGATCTTGATGGCTTGACTATAGCTTTCAATGGCCTTTTCAGGTTTATTTTGGGCATTGTAAAGGTTTCCCCGACTGAAGTAGGCATAAACATGCTTTGGGTTCAAACGGATTGTTTGATTAAAGTCTTTTAAGGCCTCAGGATATTTTTTAAACTGAAAGTAGAGGACACCTCGATTATAGAGTGCCACAATATCTTTGGGATTTATGGATAGGGCTTGACTAAAGTCTTTAAACCCTTTTTTCAGCTTTCCTG
>CAJXGR010000502.1 GCA_913053665.1 uncultured Spirochaetia bacterium | reverse complement strand
AAGATGACCAGAATTCCGTCTCCAATAAACTTGTCCACCAGGCCGCCATGATCATTAATGATCCTCACCATGTCAGAAAAGTAGAGATTCAAATCTCTCACCAGGACTTCTGGATCGTTCTTTTCCGTTAGACTGGTGAAGTTACGGATGTCTGAGAAAAGGATCACAAGGTTTTGCCGCTGACCCCCAAGCCTATCCTCATCATTAGACTGTTCATAGATCCGTTTGGCAATTTCTGGACTCACCACTTTGCCAAATATATCTTGTATGCGTCGTTTCTCACGCAAATCTTCAATCATTGAGTTGGTGTGACTGGCGATCAAGCCAAACTCATCGTTAGTGATCACAGGAACAAAACTCTCCAGGTCACCCCCTGCGACCTTTTCAAGGATGTTTGTCTCATTCTGAAAATAAAGCTTTAAGTTTTTAGAATAAGAAAATATCAGGTTAATTCCTAGTACAAAGACAATTCCAATCACAAAGAGTATCTCGAATATCACAGCCGATTGAGCTTCTTTTATTCCAGTGAGTCCAACATTATTGGAAAGCCATTTAAAGTCCTTTATAATCATTAATAACAAGACGACAACAATAAAGAATCCACCCAATATGGCCACCAGCGTAAATTTCTTGGGGAGTGAAAAGAATCCACTTATCGGTCTATGTTTTTCATTGCTTTGAGCCAACGCGAATAAAATACGACGCTCTCTTTCGAGGACTAAGTCAAGGCTGGCAAAGAATCCAAAAGCTACTGTCCCCAAAATAACCTTCAGACCGCTTAATAACGCGTTGCCTGTCGTGCTGAAGAGCTCATATCCATAGACTATGAAATTGTAGAAGGTGAGTCCAAAACCTATAAACAAAAAGAGACTGATGTCTATCATAATTTGTTTTCTGGGCTGTGAAGTATAATCTGAAGGCTCCACAATACCTTTTATCAGTCCTATTCGGATCAAATAAGCAATCATAAAGAACATAAATTGATTGATAGCAAGTTGTTCAAAAGTGATTTTTTCAAGATAGGGACAAACTTCAACACCATAGAACGTTAACACTAAAAATGAGGATAAATAAAACAGGATGGCTCGCATAATATGGAAGACCTCGTAAAAGTTTACTTTTAGTAACACTCCATATAAATTATCGATTAAAAAAATAGAATTAATTAACTAAATAGAAGTAGATTGCAGATGCTTAAGGGGTCTTTTATCTGGAATCTTGAAACACCTATTTACCAAACATGAGGGTTGCGATAGTAAAATAAATGGCTAAACCAATGAGATCGTTGGAAATAGTGATAAATGGGCCTGTGGCAATGGCAGGGTCTATATTGAACTTCTTCAGTGCTAGAGGGACTAAAGTTCCTACTGTTGCGGCAATCACCATAACCAGGAAGAGTGAGACTCCTAGTAAGTAGCCATATTCTAGCTCCTGCCAGAGAGAAGCAATCATAGAAAATAGCAGGCTACATATGAAGCCGTTAAGAAGGGCGATTTTAATTTCCTTAAAAAGGTGTTTATAGGCAAAGCCAATTTCCCCTGTTGCTAAGCCTCTCACCACAATTGTGGAGGACTGAATCCCAATATTCCCTCCCATGGACATGATGACTGGTGTGAAAAAACCTAAGATAATAATATCTTTTTTATTAATGGTGCTCCCCGACCCGTAAAAGCTAATAAGCATTGCGGCTAGAATTCCCCCCAAAAGACCTATCAGAAGCCAGGGGAGCCGAATACGTGATATTCTCATGGAAGACGTTTCACCCGTCAGGATTTCATCGGAAACACCAGCCATTTTACTAATATCTTCAGCGGCTTCCTCCTCGATAACATCCATCACATCGTCAAAAGTAATGCGTCCAACAAGATATTCTTCATCATCAATCACGGGTATAGAGACCAGATCATACTTTCTGGCAATATAGGCCACCTCTTCCTGATCCTTAGAGGTGTTCACCGAAATAACATCCTTGTTCATGATGTCAGCAACCTTTGTATCCGAAGGACTTAGTAGTAAGCGTTTTAAGGATAGAACACCGACTAAATGTCCCTCATGATCTACAACAAAGACATAATAAACACTCTCAACTTCTTCTGCCCTTGTTCTGATCTCGGCGATAGCTTGCGTTATGGTGTATCCCTCCTCAACCGCTACAAACTCTTTAGCCATAAGTCCACCGGCTGTCTTTTCAGGGTGAGCTAAAAGTTCCTGAACGTCGGAGGACTCTTCTTCATTCATCTTTGACAGAATTTCATCGGCTACTTTTTTGGGTAAAGTG
>CAJXGR010000501.1 GCA_913053665.1 uncultured Spirochaetia bacterium | reverse complement strand
ATGTATTTATTCAAATGAAGGTCTACCAGGCAAATCTAGATCATATCATGGAAAGCATAAATCGTGGGAGAAACTAGTTATGTCTTTTAAAAATCTTACGATACGCTGGAAAATGATTGTTGGCTTTTTCCCGGTTTTTCTTCTTTTTGTAGGACTGGGAGTCCTCACGTTTTTTGATCTGAAAACTACAGGGGATCATTTGGACGAAATCAGGCATGTCGAGGTGAAAGCCTTTGTGGCACTCTCCAATTTCACCACAGAGCTTGGCCATAACCAGGCGCGTTTACAACTTTTGGCAGAACAAGATAATCCAGAAATCCCTTTTGAACAGATCGTTCGGGATATTTTCAAGACGGCTAAAAGATTACCTGTCTATATGAATACCTTTCTAAAGGCAAAGCAATCAGTCCAGCAATCACCGGATGAGAAGAAACTTATTGGCATTATCACGGAGAATTTGAAGACTTATCAACAGGTCAATCGGACCACTCTGGAAACCTTTAAACTCTTTGAGAAAATCAGCATTTTTATCGTCCGCTCAATCACTAAACCCTTGGACTATCTACTTAAAATATCCAATAAGGTGGCTGGAGGAGACTTTAATATTGTGTTGGATGCCCAAATTGAGGCTAAAGATGAAATAGGTCAGTTATTAACCTCTCAAAAGAATATGATTCGTAATCTGAGTACTATAGCCCACATCGCCGAAGATATAGCCGATGGGAAACTCTCTACAAGTCTTGGAAATGGTCATAAGACAGGTATATTTATTGTCATGAAAAAAATGATGGGCAACCTGAAGCATCTGGCAGAAATCGCTGAAAAGATCGCTCAGGGGGATCTGCGTGTCAACTTTAACGATAGTATCTTTGATTCGGGGATTTTTGCTGTCATGAAGAAAATGATTTTGAATCTCACCCGGATTGTCAATAATATACAGGACGTCTCTAGCAATATGGCAAAAGGAAGTGAAGAACTGAATTCTGTAGCATCTACCCTCTCCGACGGCTCTCAAAGGCAAGCCGCAAGCGTTGAGGAGACCACTGCCTCTACAGAAGAACTTTCAGCGTCAATCAGGGAAGTAACTGAACATACAATGACTATTAAAGATAAGAGTGAAGACTCCCTCCAGAAGGCTAAAAAAGATTATCTTAAAGCCCAAGGCTTTTTGGAAGAGGCCAATACCTACAAAAAAGTCATGGAAACAACAGTGGAAGTGATCAACAGTATTAATGAAAACACCGAGCAGATTGGCGAAATAGTTAAAGTCATTAATGAGATTGCAAATCAGACTAGATTACTCTCCATGAATGCCGCCATAGAAGCGGCCAGAGCAGGGGTTCACGGGAAAGGCTTTGCCGTAGTGGCTGATGCCGTATCCAAACTCGCTAACAGTACGGCTGAGTCTACTAAAGTCATAGAAAAACTGATTAAAGGCTCCACCACCCAAATAAATCATGGGGTTGATCTGGTTAAAAACGTGAATGAGTCTTTTGACAAGATGATTGAATCTATTCAGACCATTGTGGGAACTATCAATAGCATTGTTTTGAGCATTGAAGAGAATACGATGACCGTCACTAATATCACCACATCTATGGAAGAGCAACTTAGCAGCAGCGAACAGATTCAACTCCTTACTGAAGAGGTAAACAATGTGGCTCAATCAGTAAGTCTACGTGCTGAAGACATGGCTAGCAACACAAATGAGCTGCGTACTTTAGCTGAACAGTTAAGCCATGTAGTCTCAACTTTTCTTATGCCTAACGGAAATCAAGGGGATCATCCCCGCCTTACCCTGAGTCCAACAGATCAAACAGCTCATCCGGAGGCCTTGATTGTTTGGGACGATAGTTTTAGCGTTAATATTAAAGAAATTGACAGGCATCATATTCGATTAGCCGATCTCATCAATGAACTCCATGCTGCCAGAAAAACCAATCAATCTAAAACTATTATAGAACGGATTATAGGTGATTTGACGGATTTTACGGTGACCCATTTCACCTATGAAGAAAAGCTGATGAAGGATCATGAATATCCCGGATACTCTGATCAGGTCAAACAGCATGAAAGGTTTGTGGATAAATTAAAAGGCTTTGAGCGACAATTAAAAGAAGATGATATTTTACTTTCTGCAGATATTTTAAACTTCCTGAAAGACTGGCTCATTAAGCACATCAAAAAAACAGACATGGAATATAAAGACCATTTCAATACACGAGGTGTCTATTGAAATACTTAAGTAATTCCTGATAATCAGTCTTCTGTAGAGGTTTCC
>CAJXGR010000500.1 GCA_913053665.1 uncultured Spirochaetia bacterium | reverse complement strand
CTGATACAGCCCTCCTCCTTTCGAAATTCTTTGGTATGTCAGATCGTTTCTGGATGAATCTGCAGACGCGTTATGATCTTGAGTTAGAAAAAGACCGGCTAGGCACTCGTCTTGATAAGGAGGTCGAATTATATGAAGAGGCTAGTTAGTGTCTGAACAAAAATTAATTATCTCTTTTATAATCAATGTGATATAATACATTCAAGCAATGAGTCTTGTGCCAAGAAGCGGCCTAATTTGTGATTAAAAGCGTATTTTGGGCATAAAACAGAAATCTTCACAGGTTGAATCGTATGCGAACCGTTCTTAAGCCACAAATGTCACTGGGTGAAATGGCTATTGGAAAGATCAAACTTAACCCAAAGTCCAGAGATGACATTCCTGCCATTTTAGCGGGATTACAGTATATTTATACCACCCCGGCACTGCATGACGCTGTTTTTACTATTTTACAACAGATCCTTCCCAAACAGACAAAGAAAGAGCAACGGGATCAAAGTCATCAGACGGTGAGTTCATCGCTTGGGCGTCCGGGAATGGAGCAATGGAAAATCCTTGTCCTTGGTGTACTTCGATTGGGCTTAAATACAGATTATGATCGCATCCATGAATTGGCCAATCATCATAATACCATTCGCCAAATGATGGGGCATAGTGAGTGGAGTGATGATTACGAATATTCATTACAAGCGATCAAAGACAACCTGCAGTTGTTTACGCCAGAAATTCTGGAACAAATCAATGGGGAAGTGATCAAAGCAGGGCACACCCTGGTAAAAAAAAAGCACGGCGTTGGGCCAACAGCAAATAAGCACCTGGTTGAACAAGCGGTGGAACCCACTGCAGAGAAACTCCATGGACGCTGTGATTCTTTTGTTGTAGAAACGAATGTTCATTTTCCAACCGATATTAGCCTTCTTTATGATGCCGTGCGAAAGGCCATCGAGGAAAGTGCTGTACTGGCGACTATCTATGGGGTCTCTGGCTGGCGCCAATCCGCCAATACTATCAAACAAGTTAAAAAGCAGTATCGAAAAATCCAAACCCTTAAACATTCCACTTCCCAGGATGAAGAAAAGAAGAGAAACCGAGCTGAACTGATTAAAAAAGAACACACCACGTATATTGAACTGGCAGAGCAGTGGATCCAGCGATCAGAACAAACCATAGAACAGCTGAAGATCAACGGCTGTGATGACGACGAAATGGCCAGGCTTGAACAGTATTTATCCTATGCACGCCTATTAATGGACCAAACGTACCGTAGAGTGATTCTGGGAGAAGTCATCGCGCACAATGAAAAGATCTTCTCTATCTTTGAGCCACATACCGAATGGGTCTGCAAAGGGAAAGCAGGCGTGCCTGTAGAATTGGGTCTACGGGTTTGTATTATGGAAGATCAACATCAGTTTATTCTTCACTCGAAGGTGATGGAGAAACTGACCGATGATAAGATAGCCGTTGAAATGGTCACGGCGACGAAAAAACGATTTCCCAATTTAATCTGTGTTAGTTTTGATAAGGGCTATCATAGCCGGGAAAACCAGCAACAATTAAAAGAGCATCTGGAGCGAGTGATCCTTCCCAAAAAAGGACGATTAAGTGAAGCCGATCGGTTACGTGAAGGAAGCGATGAATTTAGAAGATTGCGCCATAAACATTCTGGAGTTGAGTCTGCGATCAATGGCTTGGAACACGGTGGCCTAGATGTTTGTCCTGATCATGGGATAATGGGTTTCAAACGCTATGTGAGTCTGGCTGTGGTGTCCCGGAATATTAAAAGATTAGGAAGTATCCTTTACAAGCAGGCTGAGGAAAAAGAAAGACGCAAGCGTGGCCACTATAAAATAGCGGCATAAGAAAAAGAATAAAAAAACAGGCCAACCTGGGAATATTGCGTCCTAAATTTAATCAATTACTTATTTTTGCACAAATGGAGAGGAATACTCATTACAATGATTTACATAGCCGACATTTTGCTAGAAAGAACAAAATATTTTTTTAAAAAACCGCTTTCTCTGTCAGACACTATGTAAGCAAAATAAGCTTCTGGGAAATAGCGCTGAAGTATTCAATCGGCAAACTGAAACTGGAAGGAACCACACCTAAGGAAGTACTCGATGTATCTCGAGAATCTGGATTTGAGGTCCTCGACATTGCTGAAGACGATATCGCCACATCTTATTTGCTGCCATTTATTGAGAAGACAGTCAACACTTCGTCGTTCCTGCGGAAGCAGGAATCAAGTGTTTTCAATTATGACACAGAAGGGGATTGATTTTTAAATAC
>CAJXGR010000499.1 GCA_913053665.1 uncultured Spirochaetia bacterium | reverse complement strand
TTGATATAAATATAGTGATCAACTAGTAACAACCTGTAGGGGCAATTCATGGAATCTGTTGAATTGAGCTTTTTAGGGTCACAAAATAACAGATTGCTATGTAGGGGTGAACCCATGTGTTCACCTTCCACAGGGCAGACACGTGGGTCTGCCCCTACAGGCCGTTAAATAAACCGATTAGTTATTAGTTTGTCACTATTCAGTATTAACCGATAAATATATATGGGAAAAGAGGCATCTTCCAGAAACTGGATCCTTAAACTCCTATGGGTCCTGCTTATCACTATTCTTCTATCCGGAGCCTATCTATCAGGCGAAATGAGGCGTTATGAATATGCTCTCTCGGATATCATCACGAGAAACTTCACTCAGACTGCCAAAGGAAGCCCCAAAATCGTATATGCCCTTCTCAGTCAGCGTTGTCTCGATGAAGCTGAACAGTACTATCATATGGGTTGGCCCTGGAAAAGAGAATCTTACGCTAAAATAGTCAACTTTCTTAAGCTCTCAGGGGCAAAAGTCATCGTTCTGGACTTCTTCTTTTCGGAACAATCCGTCTACAATAACAAGGACGACAAGCAATTGGCAATGGCTATGAAAAAGGCTGACAACGTGATCCTCAGCTTTATCTTCAACAGGAGTCAGGAGCAATTCCATCAACGGGCTCAACAGAAAAAGAGTAGAAAAAAACATAAAAGCAAGGAGAGGTTGCTGTTTGAAAACTTTGCTGTCCCCACCTATCCAAGGGAAACTCAGGGTAATATAGATTCTTGCTATAAGCCTCACACACCAATAAAGTCATTGATGGAGGGAGCATCATCTATTGGCACAGTCCAGGTCGTCATCGATGTGGACAAAACCATACGCCACACTCCTTTGATAGTGAAACATCTGGATGATTATTATCCCTCCCTTGGCTTTGCGGCTATTTTGAAATACTTTAACATAGATGAAATACAATTGACCCAGGACTCACTCATCGTTCAAGACCGTACGATTCCTCTCAATCAGGATGGACTCGTAAGACTCAAGTATTACGGTAGCAACGACCTTTACAGGGACTACTATTTCATTGATATTCTCAGGCTCTACTCGAAGATGAAACATGTTTCACCCATCATATACGAGGATATTTTCAAGGACTCAAGGCTCATTCACAGGATGAGAGATGCTTTAAGGCCTTTGCATCCAGACCTTGTGAACGAGTTATCCGATGAACTTATAAAACAGACGCCTCCCGAAGCCTTTGCCAATAAGATCGTTTTGGCAAGCTCCATCGCATCAGGCCCTCTGAACATCACACCCACCCCCTTTAATCCCATTGAAGCGGGAATCCATGTTCATGCCACCGTCATCGATAACTTTCTAAACAATGACTTTCTCGTTGAGTTCAGAGAGAATCTCTATCTTGCACTTGGGATGATCCTTGTGTCCTTAATGATAGCTTATTTCACCGTCAAGCTCTCTGTTCTAAAGGGTATCCTGTTAACAGTTCTATTGTCAGGAGGCTTTCTAACTCTCTCAATCCTTTTATATTCCTATCAGAACATCGTTATGGACACCGTGACCCCCATACTAGCCATGATCACCTCATATTTTAGCACAACGGTCATCAATCACCTTGAGGCTCATATCCAACTGAAACGCTATTCTGAAGAGCTTCACATCAAGGAAACAGAGTATAGAACCTTGGTAGAAGGTGCCAATGACACGATCTTAATCATCCAGGATGAAGGGATCCAGTTTGCGAATCGCAAGGCTCAAGTCCTTACGGGCTATAGTTTAAAGGAGCTTGACCTAAAGCAGTTTCAGGACCTGGTCGCCCACAAAGATAGACCCATCACTAAAAACTGGTATCAAAGCTGTTTAGAAGAACATAACAGGACATATCCCTTTGAGTTCAGGATGCTCAGTAAGGGAAGTCGGGAAATATGGATGAATGCCAATGGGGTAAGGGTTGATTGGGAGAAGAGACCGGCTGTTTTGGCCTTTTTAAGGGATATATCCGGGCGAAAAACGGCTGAAGAGGAAATCACCGAGTTAAACACTAAGAAAGAAAGGCTGGAAAAAGAGTTAGACCGATTGACCACTAAAATACACAATTCGCTAAAGAACAAGATTGAGTCCATTCGTAATTTCATGCGTCACTACATGGAATCTGAGGAGAAGTCCTATAAAGACCTGGTCGTTATCAATAAGCTCCTGGCCCATTGCAGCAGTGAAAGCAGGAATATCCTGTTTGTTGTCATCAATAAGGAGTGTAGGATACAGACCCTTTTTGAGGAGTTGGA
>CAJXGR010000498.1 GCA_913053665.1 uncultured Spirochaetia bacterium | reverse complement strand
GTGACCTGAAGCTTGGTCTCCAGCATGACATTCCCTTTCATCTGAATGCCCAAAATCTTTATGATCAAGACATCCACCACACCCTTCAGATTCTCTTTTATGATCTGATCATAGCCCGATTTCTTCATGATTCAATCATAGTCATATTTGACCGATTTGTCAAGATTACTCTTCAAAGCTAATCTCAGTCAGGCACAAGGTTTTTTATCTTCTCTTTTTCTTTGTCACTCAGTTGATGACCACTTGGATCAACGTGAGTTCGACTTGTTAATCGCCACGAAAACACTGAGCAACTAAAAGGAGATTGTTTATTATTTTCAAATAAAACACATAAAATTCCCCGGTAGTGTCCAACTTGTTAGTAATATTTCCACTAAATCTTAATAGTTTACTCTCTCTCTCTCAGCGTTCAGCGGCTATTCTTCTCTTTATCTTTCCTACAAAAGCTCTCGTTCATTATAATTTCCAGGGGGTCTTATAAATCTCCCAATCCCGATCTTTTAGACCCATTTAAAACCTTATCCAACTCTTTTTTAACCTCTCGGAAATCCTTCCACAAGTTGTCGCGGTTTTTTAAATGGATGAACTTTAAACCAATATCTCGCGGAAAGAACCTACCCCCTAGACTTAGTGAGACCTCGTATTCTTTTGAAGTCCAGGTATATGTTTCAGCCACCGAATCATAGACTGATTTTTCACCCATCTTTTTATGGTACAGGGCAATCAGATTGTTCATCTCATTGACACTAACCCTTAGAGTGAATTGACATTCGTAGAGACGTTGATTATGAAACTTTAAATGTATTTTATTTATTTTTGAGTGGATCCTGGCCGTTTTAAATATCCTGGTTATAGGCTTATAGTGAGGGCTGGAAGGCTTTTTTTCTTTGTCTTCAGTGGAAAGTAAAAGATATTCAATGACATTCTTGTAGTAAACCCTGTCGTCCTTTAAGAGGATCAATGGATGAGAGATCTTTTTCCCACGGAGTTTTGGGATTCTCTGAAAATAATGATCCTCCAAAGTACTTTTTAGTCCTGAGAATGTGGGATCCATCTTTTTTAGACGACCTTCCAGGGATTGAAGTGTTAATCCCAGGATAATGGGAGGGATGCCGTAATCTTTTTTTAATGTTTTACTATTTGAGTTCGTCTTGTCTTTTGCAGGTTTCTTCGAGATTTTTCCCGTGGGTTTAGCGGAGAGACCTGAGAAGGTGTTCAACATAAAAAGGATGCCAAGAATCAGGATAAAGGGAACGAGCAGTAGTTTGGGGTCTTTGTGTTGAATACGCAAGATTTTTCCTCTTCATGATATAGGAACTTTGATTATATTCTCGTAAAGATGCCAGGTTTTATTAAATTTAATAAGATTTCATAGAGTAAATTTAAAAATGGAGAGGGCCTTTCCGATAACTAAAAACCTGAGATTATATTCTGTGTTTGGAGGCTAAATCATGATATATCTGAGACGATGGCAATTATTAATACTTATCCTGCTGGTAATCCTGGTTCCTTTGGGATTGGTGGGTCAGGCTGATGAAATTATATTAGACCCAAATCAGGATGAAAAAGATGTTATCCCCTTTCGATCCAGTTATAAAATTGTAGATAAAAGAAAAACTGTCTCTCCCCTTACGATCACATCGAACGATATTCTATGGGAATTTAGTAAAAACGGTAGTTACATAGACTTGGTGATACGCAAAAAACGATTTATAGGCTCAGTCCTGCTCACCAATATGTATTATGGCGAACAATACGTCCAGGACTATGGGAATAAAGCCTATGGTCTCCGAGCCTCCTCCTATAATCGAATTAATGGAAATGAAGTTCGTATTGTTAACAGGAAGGTCATTGGGAAAAAACAATCTCTTTATTTCCTGGTGGATTCAAGGCCTGAAAGACACCGTGTCTTTGGATCAGCTTTTAGGATAAGAATACCTCGTGTGGTGGAGTATGGTTATAAGTATCAGGGGGAGAACTTTGGGATTATATCCATAGAAAAAGGGGTGACCCTGAATCTCAGAACCTATGTGAGAAGATACGCTGACCATCGGGGCAAGTTTCAGAATAATCCCATCCACATTAATTTTACAGAAAGAGGTTATCGACACAGCCTGAAACCTGAACTCTCAAAGGTTGAGGTCTATGATGAGGATGGCTTTAAGGTGGTCAAGGTAAAGTATTTCAGCCGTCTTAATTACGTGAAGTATTTTTTAGTTCGTGACATCCATAAATCCAAGACTTTTAAGCGAATAAGATTTGTCCGAAGGGGAAAGAAACACCATGAATCAGCC
>CAJXGR010000497.1 GCA_913053665.1 uncultured Spirochaetia bacterium | reverse complement strand
AAAATAAGGGCCATATTTCTTCATTTAATCCTGGTGAGTGTAGTTTATCTTATGGGTTGCTTAATAGTTTCTCCTGAGCTTGTCTTTTGATACAGTATCTCAATAATCCTGGGACTTCTATAAAAAATCACTTGACGATTTGCAATAATACAGTATATTTATATACTCTAAACTTCGGTTTAGCACATTTATTGTAATTGTTTTGACTTATCCACAAAGGCTTTCACAACTAGCTGATCCTTATACTCAGAATAGAACAATGAAAAGCTTATATACATAAAGGAGAAGCTTATGTACGCCATCATCCAGATACTGGGCAAGCAATATAAAGTAGAAAAAGATCGCTGGCTTCTTGTTCCTAAAATGGAAAAAGAAGAAGGAGACAGCCTTGATCTTGATCAGGTCATGATGTTCCATGACGGAGAAAAAACACTGATTGGTAAGCCTTATGTCAAAAATGTGACTGTTCAGGCAAAAGTCCTTCAGCCTTTATTTAAAGACAAAAAGATCGTTGTCTTTAAATATAAAAAACGAAAGGATTATCGCAGGAAACAAGGACATAGACAGAAATACACTAAAATAATGATAGAAGATATAAAAAAGACCGCCTAGGAGAGTCCGATGGCACATAAAAAAGGGGGCGGAAGCTCCAAAAACGGTAGAGATAGTCAGTCCAAGCGTCTGGGAGTCAAGAAGTTCTCCGGTGAAATCGTGAAAGGCGGGTCTATATTAGTTCGGCAAAGAGGCACTCGCTTTTTCCCCGGATTCAATGTGGGTAAAGGATCCGATGATACCCTCTTCGCTAAAATCCCCGGGAAAGTGGCTTTTGAACGATTCAGGGGTAACAACAAAGTGGTGAAACGGAAAATATCGATCTATCCAGTTTGATTTCCAACTGATATGCCAAAGCCTGTAGGGGCGGGGTCCCCCCGCCCCTACAGGCTAGCGGCTTCTTTCAACACCCTTTTGATCACAATAGTTTATAATCTCACATTCACTGCATTTGGGTGAAACAGGGGCGCAGAGATTCTGACCGTAGGTGACCAATAGGTCATTGATTTCTATCCAGTATTCAGAAGGCAGTTTAGCCCTCAAGGCGATTTCAGTCGCTTCAGGATTCTTGGTTTGGACATAACCCCAGCGGTTAGTGATGCGATGAACATGAATATCCACACAGATTCCCGGTTTGTTGTAACCTAAAGTCACCACCAGATTGGCCGTTTTTCGCCCCACTCCCTTAAACGTCAAGAGTTCGTCAATCTCATCGGGTACACGGCCCTCATAATCCTCGAGGAGCTTTTGACAGAGTAATACAATGTTCTCCGCCTTCACTCTGTAAAAGCCTACCGGGTAGATAAGCTTTTCAATCTCCTTTGCAGTAAGTCTTTGCATAGTTTCAGGATTATCAGCCATACCCAATAAACGTTTAGAAGCCTCAGCAGTGGTCTTATCCTTTGTTCTCAAGCTTAGGACAGTTGAAATGAGTATGTGGAAGGGATTTCCTTCATTTTGAGCGTATTCCGTGACAATAGGCACTTTGAACCTTGTGATCACATTACGCAATACAGGAATACATTTATGAATATCAGCGTTCTGCATGGATTAGACAGTTTAGGCTGGGACAGTCACTTGAGCTTTGAGGTACTTTATGATCGCAATCCTGACGTCTGTGCTTTCCATTTTTTCGGTGTAGGCCAATTCATCTCCCAAAAGTTGAAAAGCGTTGTCATATAGCTTTTTTTCGCCTCTACTAAGCTCTTTAATATGATTTCGATGATAGAGATCTCTGACAACTTCTGCCAGGGACTGGACAGAGCCTTCTTTGAGCTTTGTCTGGTTGTGGCTGAAACGTACCTTCCAATCCTGGTGGATACTTTCACATGGGTTGTCAAAGATGCCAAACACTTTTTCCATCGTCTCTTCAGGCAAGATCTTTCTCAGTCGGAGTTTTTCACTATGCTCCACCGGCACCATGACAGTCATTTCACCATGATCCAGTTTAACAAAATAGTAAAGTTGATTTTTATCCAACACTTCACGTTCTTCAATTTTTTCAACCACCCCTACTCCGTGCATGGGATAGACGACTTTTTCTCCAACTTCAATAAAGAGATTTAACTGTTTGAATAACGTCAACTCATCATAACTTTTTTCTAAATTTTCAACTTCTAATGCCGTTCTGTGTAATTTTTTTTCTTGTTCAAATCGAATAAACGGATTTACCCTGCTTGAAGTATTAGCCGTGGTAATGATCATCGGTATCATTATCAGCTTTGCCTCGCTCTCCATCGGACAAA
>CAJXGR010000496.1 GCA_913053665.1 uncultured Spirochaetia bacterium | reverse complement strand
TTTCCTGATTTCTATTAAAGTACTTTTTATTGACCATAAGGAAAACCAGTTCGCCGGCCTCTGTGATGACCCCCCTGACAAGCCCCATGGATCGTTTATCCAAATTAGGTACTTCAATGAGGATGGTGTCCCCTGAGCCTTTGGTAAACTTTACTCTTGAGACCCCAAACTTATCAATACGGTTTTTGATCACAGTGATAGCATTGTCACGGGCTTTATTCAACATCTCTTTAACTTGACTTATATATCCATTAAAATCATCATTGAGTAGCTGATTCTTCCGTTTTTCAAGCTCTTTTATCAGATCCCCATCGGTTATACCTTTCTTTTGTTCCTTGATTTCTTGAGTGAGCAAAACATCATCAAATCTGATTTTGCTTTCATCAGGAATGCTTTCTGCCTTCACAATGGCGTCTACAGGATTATCATCCATCAATCCTTTTTGCTCATACTTCTTTTGCAGCTTTTTTACAAGGTCATGCTTATCCACAGAGACAGTAAAACGCGTTCCACCCTTTGAACCAAATCCGTAAATACTATTACGAAGTCTTCTGAACTCAAGGGCCCCATTGATCTCATTTCTAATTTGAATAGCTTCATTTATGAGCTTTAAAGACGTCTTTTTCCCCTTGGGATGAGCCCCAAACATTTCCTGGGTAGGGGCCTCCGACAGGTTCAATATATAATTGTCTACTGTATTTCTTTTAGGAACAAGATTAAAGACCGAGAGTCCATTTTTATCTGATATAAGATGATATTCTACAGGAATAAGTTGTTTTAAACCATTAATCTTCAAGAGGAATCTATTTTTAGCGAAAGCTAACTCTTCTGGGGATTTATCCAATTTTTCCTTTTGCTCCTCCGACATAAGGGATATTCCCCTTTGCCCCTCTGACATAAGGAAATACCATGAGAACGTTGGATAAATCATGTAAACACCAATAATAAAAACAGCAATAATCAATACTGTAAGTGTTAACTTACGTTTCATTTAAAATGACTCCATTGATTGCATCGACTCACAATAATGTTGGTACTTACTGTAGGGGCAGGGTCACCCTGCCCCTACAGTAAGCTGAAGGAATATACAAGTGAATAGTTTTATGACTAACTAAAAAGTTTATTCAACCCAAGGTTTACTGGGTCAAACTCTTTTTAGATCTTCTATTCTTTGCCTACGACAGCCGATATGGAAGATTTCGCTATTTCAACCTTCACATCCGTTGCTATTTTAGCTGTCACAATATTCTCTTTAATACTCACCACTGTAGCATAGATCCCACCAGCCGTGACAAATCGATCCCCTTTACTCAGCCCTTCGATCTGAAGTTTAAGGGCTTTTTGTTTTTTCTGCTGAGGGCGAAAAAGCAAAAAATAAAAGATAAGGACGATTCCTCCCATTAGAACGAAGGTCTGAATGGTTCCTGCACTCGTAGCGCCGCCCCCATCCTGGGCTAAATAATAACCCGGTAATAACTTGCTTGATAAGATTCCAATAAAGTCAGACATTTTTTCCCACCTATTAAGATTATTCTAAAAAACTCCTAAAGCCCATAACTTACAGATAGACCTTGTATCCAGCGTGATTTTGAGTAGCTATAGTATAATAAATAATTAGTCGATCGACAAATTTCTCTTGAACTTAATTTTAGAAATAAAAGGATTCAGAACTTACAGGCCATAAAACCATGCTCTTGGACGACCTGGAATGGGAAAGGATCATGGAATGAATAGATACTCATTAAAGAAACTTATTTTACTTGACCTATTCGTTCCATCATAAGATATTTCTAAAAAGTATTCAAAAAGACAGATTTATGATCACCATCATCATCCCCATACTGAGAGTCGAAAAGGAGGCTTTAGCCCTCCAACTCACCCATCTGCTCAAGGAGAACGAAGACTTTGAGATTATCTTCTCCGATGGAGAGAAAGGAGTCTTCGTCCAGCAATATGGGACGATGATCTCAGAAATGCTTATGGGTAGAGGTATCCATTATGTTATTGTTGATAATCCCTCAAGTCACTCAATATTGACGAGGGCCGAGTCCATGAATCTTGGTGCTAAAAAGGCTAATGGAGATGTATTATTATTTCTTCATCTGGATATATTCCTGCCTCCCGACGGCTTAAAAAGGATTGTTGAGGCAATGACAAACCGTGACATAATAGGAGGCGGTTTTCTAAAGGGTTATGACCAGCCCTTTGCATTTCGTTTAACAGAAAAGCTCTTGAACTACAGAACCACTCACTTCAAAAGAATGGTGGGAACCAATGCTATGTTCCTAAAGAAAAAG
>CAJXGR010000495.1 GCA_913053665.1 uncultured Spirochaetia bacterium | reverse complement strand
AGTTTATCATCCTATCGGGAACTTGATTTTTAACGCCCCCTTAGTATAATTTCTTTATTTAGGCAACTATTAAATAGCCCTGAAAAAGTTATTAAAGTGTTTGATTATATGATGACAATATATTAATGGAGATATTTTGCTACAAACAGCTTCAAGCTTGGATTAAACTGAAAAAATGGCTGCTTAGTTAAGTCAAACAGATCCTTAGAATACTTTGATTTCGGATGAAGTGGTTGAAGATCTTGAAACCCCTTAAATTATAATCCATTTTTTAAAAAAATTAACAATTATTCTATAATAAGTGTTTTTGTATTACACTTTTGTTAGATTTTGTATTGCAATATTTATTTCAGAGTCTAAATAACCCATCTAAGTGATGACGATTCATCTTATGGATATCTTTTTAAGATGAGTTTAACATGAAAACAGCAAACAAATCAATGGCTATAGAATATGAAGTCTTTAAAAAAGCTCCCATCAAAGAAGCTTTAATTGACATAAATATTGAACGATCAGATCGTTTAAGTATAAATAGTATTACACAATTATACTCAAAATTGAAAGACAGGTTTCCTATAACTGAAAAAAGAATTAGGCGAAGCAGTCAATTTGAACTGAATCAGTCACGTCAACTAGAAGTATTAGACCATAGAGAAGAATTAAAAGGATATCGATTTATATCGGATGATAATAAAAAAGCTGTTCAGTACCGGCTGGATGGATTTACTTTTAACCTACTTGAACCTTATTCCAAGTGGGATCATTTTAAAGCTGAGGCAAAAGAACTTTGGGATTTATATACTGAAATTATTCCAGAAAATACTATTATCCAAAGAATTGGACTAAGATATATTAATAGACTAGAAGTCCCTTTAACTAATAATCTAAAAGAATATATTAAAACTCTACCAGAAATAGCTACTGAAATACCATATACCTACTCAAACTTTCTAATGAGAATAGGCTTTTATGATGAAAAGACTAATACAAAGGCCATTCTAACTGAAATGATAGATGAACAAGAGGATACTCCTGATATCATACCCATCATTTTTGACATTGATGCATTTTATGAGTGCCAAATCGATTATAAGCATATTGAAATCTGGGATATATTAGAGGATTTAAGAGTTTTTAAGAATGAAATATTCCACAAGAGCATTACTGAGAAAACTAAAGAGTTAATTAGATGAAGACATCAACTTTAAATCCAAGTTTTAAATCCTCCAAGAAAAGTACTTATAACTATCTCAATAACAATTCATTTGGTATTAGTAGAGAAAGTGACAAGATTTCAGATAAAATGAAAAGCTTTTTAGATCATTTTTTTATACCTGTTTCAAATAGCGAATGTATGTTGCCTTCTCCTCTGGAAATCTCTATTACTCCAGATTTTACTATCAAGTTACCCTGTCATTTTAAAGATTTAGGGGATAATATAGAAAAATCAAAGTCAATATTAGATCTACAAGATAATTGGGATGATGAAGAAAGTCCGGGTTATAAAGAAGAAACATTAATTCAATCGATAAAATTTATTACTAACTATGCTGAATGGATTTGGGACAAGTTAAAAATTGTTATAGACCCTCCAAAAATATTACCGGGGCCTGATGGAAGTATTGATCTACTTTGGAGGAAAAAAAAATATGGTCTTCTTATAAACATTCCAGATTATCCCAAAAAGATTGCAACTTTTTATGGAGATGATAATAAAGATGAAAAAATAAAAGGACAGTTTGATATTCAATCCTCAAATCAAGGAATATTCTTGTGCCTACTGAATCAGAAGTAGATGAACCATCCTACCCTATTGAAGAAATCCCAAATGCAGATTCTCTGTATATGAGGATTCATAAAAATTACTTTCAGCAAGATGAGATAATACCCGGTACTTTTAAAAATCATGGTGAAGGCATGTCCACTGACTGGTCAAAGTACTCAACCCCTATTGAGACACAAAAAAGAGTAGAACTACATAAAAAGAATCCAAATAATTATGGTGTTATTAGTATGAATGTTGGAAAAGTGAGACAAGTTGACAAGCAAACTGTTGAGCATAGACCAGTAATAGACAATCGAGGTCATACAGAGGTTATTGGTGAAAAAACAACTGAAGCTAGATATCACTTTCTAAGTATAATTAAATGGGAAATAGCACTCGAAAATAAAAGTTAAGACTCTTGATGCGTTTCAGGTTGTTAGACTAACAATTTATAAACTTTTAGTCTATTCCAATAATCCTCACTCGATGCCCTGTTTCTGTTAAAGAGATCCTTCGGGGATGCTTCAGGGTTTCTTCAGGC
>CAJXGR010000494.1 GCA_913053665.1 uncultured Spirochaetia bacterium | reverse complement strand
TCTTAACTTATATTTGTTGGCCTCCACGTATTTCTCACCTTCTGTAATGGCTTTATTGGGGTTGGCTTTGTTCGTTTCCAAAACCTTATAAAGACCAATGTAAACTCTTTTAATACCATCGATGGCTTCTTTGACATCCCTGTCTGATGGGGCTTCATAGAGACTTGATAATAAAGTTGTGAGAGTGAGCCGCATACTCTTGGTCAGTATCAGGACTTTTGTTGGACCTGTTTTAACATTCCTGAAATGCACAATCATCCTGCTATCATTGATATAAAGCTCTATTGTTGAACCAGTATGTCTTAATTCAATGTTGTTGACCTTGTTTTTATAAAGATTCAAGTCTTGTCGGGACTGTTTAAATACATTCCCAGACATGGATACGAACCAACCATCCTCAATGGATTCAAATCTGAGGACGTCTTTACCCACTTGAAAGGCAAACCAGCCACCTGTCTCCCCTGAAACCTTGATCCCTGTAGTGAAAGAACCACCGCTGGATAATTGGATCAGCATCCTGGTGAGTGTTTTACCCTTTTGTCCCTTCAGAACAGTGGAATGATGATCGTCGTCTTCCATCCCATAGTAGGAAGCCGCTGCGACACGGCGAAAAGATCCCTTCCCTTTTTTTGAAGTGATCGGTATATATTTCCTCCGTGTATAGATCCAGCCAAGCATTTGGCGATCTCGCTCTGTCACATTCACCTTGGAGAGGTCGCCATGAAAATGGCTGTGAGCCATCGGTGCCATAATATCATTCCTTCCTTCGGCTCCTTCTGAGTGACCCAGGCCAAGTAGGTGACCCAATTCCTGGATGAGTGTTTCAGTAGTTCTTCCTAAAGTACTGAATGTGGGAGATTTCATGACAACTCCATTCAGTACAACGTATCGCGATACGGATCGGGAGGACCTGGAAGTATAAAACATCATACGGGCGACCCCTAAAGCTCCAGTTGGCAAACCATTCCCTGACCAATCCACTAAAATATCAGCTTCAGAACGTTTATTCGTCATTACAAAAAAGCGTCGAGTGAGTCCAATGCTTTTTCCAACAACATTCCAGGTGTATAAAGATCGTTTTATTGTCTTGTCAAAACCTTCTGGAGGCTTGAAATTACCGTGGTTTGAATAGACTTTGAGGGGTAATGCAAAAGACTCGATTCGCACCATCCCTCCATTTTGCGGATGAGGCCAGAATTGATAACCCCTCGGTCTTTTAAAGATGAGCTTATTGGCTGTTCTAGGCCCTGGCTTCTTTTTATGAGTGTGGATATAGGCAGTGAGAGGGATATTGATTGTAGCGATCTTTCCATTTTGTGAGAGATGAAGATTGAGGGTAGTATTATAAATACCTATTTTACCGTTCTTTAAGTAGGCATAAACTTTGACATAGGTTTTTTCACCCGGCGATAACTTAAGAGTCAAATCCTTCTTTCTCTTCTTCCGACTGTTTTTTTTTCTGAGTTGTATGAACTTAAGGTCAGAGTGTTCATGGATACGGATCTCCAGATTGGACTGGGTCTTGTTCCAAATCCTGACTTTCTTTCTTTTGGATTGTTTTCCAAAGGTGGTGTGAAGATAGAGTTCTTTGCCATCCCATCGTGAGCCTCTTTCTGTGACCTCAATCGATTGAGAAAAGACTTCAACCGATGACCAGAAGGTTATCAAAGAGACTGCTATCAGAAAAAGCATGGCTTTTCGAGTAGAAAGCTTTGATTTCATCATAACCTCTCCCTTTCACTCAGTACAACGAAAGATAATATTATGTTGGAAAAAGTAAAGAAGAGAATGATTACTTGGTCAAAGCCGTCAGAAAGCGAATGGGTTTAAGAAACACTGGAATAAATAGATTTCACCCCGAGAAGTGATCTACACGCGGAAATCAGAGGGTAAAGCCATCATCCAAAAGTTCTTCCAGCAAAAGTAAATGCCTATCCATCAGAAGAAAAAGGAAATATGGGCCTAGGACTAAACATTCATATCAATCGGCAGCGACCTCCAACAAATCCCTTCTTCTCAGGAGATGAACCCATTTCGTGAAAATATCCTGCCATGATTCCCAGTCATGCCCGCCTCTGACCTTTATAACATGATCCTTTGGAAGGACTTGGCCCATTAGTTCATTGGAATAAGCGAAAGGATCGTCTAAACCATAACCTAAGAATAATTTAGGCAAATCACGCCTGGTGTTATACTGTTTGACCCATAGCCATATAGAACGCTGATAGCCGATTTTCCCTTGAGATCGTGGTTTCCAGGCTATCAATCCCCCCATATCTGCAATCTCGTTGATCAAGGACTTGCCCCCTAGAAATGGAGCTATG
>CAJXGR010000493.1 GCA_913053665.1 uncultured Spirochaetia bacterium | reverse complement strand
CTTGACATAGTTTCTGGTCTCATGATTTGAGATCAATTCGATTAAATGTTCCCCCGTAAGGATATGCTTTCCATTAGTAATGGCTTTTCTAAGGCGACCTGCCATTCGTCCCGGCCCCCCGTTGTAGCTGGCCAAGGCGTAGGAGTAGGAATTGAACTGTCTGATCAGCTGGGCAAGATAATAAGCTCCAAACCTTATATTGGTTTCAACGTTATACAGACTATAACGGCGTACATTGGTTTGACGGGCCAAGGATCGACCTGTTCTGGGCATAATCTGCATCAACCCACGTGCTCCAGCCCATGAATGAGCTTGGGGATTAAATCGACTCTCCTCTCGAATCACTGCCATAATAAGGTATTTACTCACATTGTACCTGTTAGAAGCTTTCTGAACAACATTTTCATATCTTCGTGGGTAGCAGTATTCCTTCAGTTCGGGAGGGATATAGTTATTTCCCGTTATGCCATTGAGATGATCGACTAATTTATAAGCAAATCGGATGGACTCCTGGTACTTTTTATTATATCGAAAATAGTAGGATAAACCTCTATAAAACTTCTCACGGCCTGTTGTTCTATTCAAAAATCGGGTGAGTTCTTCTCTTCCAAGTCCTGGATAATCAGCTTCGTAACAATAAAGAGCTCTATTCAATATGGGATGGTGTTTCCCATCCTTTAAGGGGTAAAAACTTTGTTGGTAAAGGCCTAAAAAGCTTCTTCGTCGAAAGAAGGCTTGTTCTCTTTCCTTTCCTTTCGCTCTCAGATAGGTAAAACGTGGAGTAAATACCTTTTTTCGCCCATAGGCCTGGATATAGAGAAGGGATTTATAAGAATAGTAATTGTATTTGTAACTCAAGTAAGACCTTGAAAAGAAATCTCGAGACTTTGAGTAGTCCTTGATTTTAAGAGCCGCGACACCCAGCCAATAATAGAACTTGCTTTTTTGCTTTTCATCTGTCAGGGCCTGTACCACACTGGGGAAATATCGAACGATTTCCCTCAGATTATTTTGATTAATAGCATGAAAAAGATGATCCCAGATGACTTGAGATTGATTATAATGAGCTAAGTACTTGAGATATAAAGCTTTCATAGAGGGGTTCCGTCGACGGTGATAGTAGGTCACTAACTTTTCAGCGGCTGGAATAGCTAATGAACTGGGATAAGTATGTACAATCTTCCTGTACCCTTGAATGGCAGCAGAAAGATTAGTGTTTTCCAGACTCTTATAGTAAAGGAAGGCGGCGGCCACCCATTTATCTCCTGCTGAAGACGTATTCATTGCTTTCTTCAGGTAGAATCGCCCTTTAGATATATTGTCCAGTTTGAGATGGCTTTTGGCTAGATAATAATAGTATTTATATTTGGCCTCCGTGTCCCTGTCAAGTCTCACTTTGTTTAGTATGAAAATGGCTTTCTCAGGGTTTTTTAGATGATAATAAGCGATTGCCAAATCAATAAACCCTTTATCTCTATAGCCAATCGTAACCATCCTTGATAGTTTTGAGATCCTTTGGCTCACTCTTTTTCCCCACGTGACAGGGGCCAAACGAAGGACTTTGAAATAGTGGGATAAGGCACTAGCAGGACGTTTTATATCCTGATAGGCGACGCCAAGATAATAAGAGTAAGTAGCCGAAATGGATGAATCCCCCGTATCACTCATGGAAGCAAATCGTCGAAGAATCAAGGAACTTTGTTTAAGGCGAAGATAAGATTCCCCTTCCAGTTCAATGGAGATCCTTAAAAAACGGGATCCAGGGTATTGAGTCCTGATTTTCCTGAAATATTGACTGGCGATGGAGTATTGTTTCAGCTTAAAGTAGGAGCGGCCTAAATAGTAGATCCCATAGTCGTTTAGAGGGGTGTTTTTACGAACAAATTGTTTAAAGCTTTTGATAGCTTTATAATACTTTCTTTTGCTAAAATAGCGTTTCCCCTGGGAATAATGGGAGAGGGAGGCTCTGGGGTATTTGCGAAATGAATAATAAGGGCTGTTTGGGTTTTTAAGATTATTAATATTGATTGTCTGGTCAAAAGTTTGGGTGTAGGAGGCATTGGGGTTTAAAAAAGTCAAAACAGCTAAAATGAGGGCTAACAGAAATAAACACATTCTTTGAGCCATAATATTCTCCTATGATATTAGGGTGATCCAGGATTCTCATAGTAAGAGGTTATATTAATTCCTAGAACGCCCTGTATTTATCAACCTAAATATAATACATTTAGTCCATAGGGCAAGATATAATGATAAATAACGTGAGTTCGATTTATAAGATGCCACGGAGACACTGAATCACAGAGAAGCTAATGAGAAAGAGTTTATTAATTTCCCACGAA
>CAJXGR010000492.1 GCA_913053665.1 uncultured Spirochaetia bacterium | reverse complement strand
ATTTAAGTTTTAACCAACTGAAGAGAGTGCCTAAGGAGCTGGGCAATCTCAAGGCTTTGACGTCCCTTTATTTATGGTCTAACCAACTGAAGACAGTGCCTAAGGAGCTGGGCCATCTCAAGGCTTTGACTATACTTGATTTAGGTGGTAACCAACTGGCGACAGTACCTAAGGAGTTGGGCCATCTCAAGGCTTTGACTATGCTTGATTTAGATGCTAACCAACTGACGACTGTGCCTAAGGAGTTAGGCAATCTCAAGGCTTTGACCTTGCTTGTTCTAAGTGGCAATCCTATAAGCGAAAAGGAGAAAAAGAGAATTAAGAAGCTTCTTCCCAAGTGTAGGATTAGTTTTTAAGAATGGTGGGGGCCTATTGTCCTTAAATTCACTATACTTAAACTCGAACAAGTCAAGGAGATCGTATGATAAAAGAAAAGGATTATATAAAAATCTCTCTCTCTGAGTGGAATGAAATGAAAAAACAACCACAATTTACAGAACTCATGGAATGGTTGGAGGATAGTATCGAATTGGCAGAGGCTGTTCGTCAGTCCGATGGAAAAAACAGAAAAGAATGGAGGTCGCTCTATGATCAGGACTTAAAATAAATGAGCTATAAGGTAATTCTTGAAGATAGGGCTCAAAAACAATTCATGTCTTTAGCCAAACTGATTCGTCAACAGATCAGCCAATCATTTGAGGACTTGGAAGAAAACCCATATCACGAAGGCGTTGTAGAACTTTATAAGTTTAAAGGATAGCGTACAAAAGTGGGAGATTATCGGATTTTGTTTACAGTAGACGATGATAAGAAAGAAGTCGTTGTTTATCGAGTCAAGCATAGAAGCCAGGTATACAAATAATCAATGAACGTTGACCAGGAGAGGCGATGATGAAGATAAGCATTATCTATAAAGAAGAGAATGACTGGTATATTGGTCATATACAGGAATATCCTGATTATGAAAGCCAGGGCAAAACATTGGATGAGCTAAAGGACAATTTATTGGATATATATGGTGACATTAAGAAAGGTTTAGTCCCTGAAGCAAAGCCTTCAAAAGTATTGGAACTCACTATTTGAAAAGGAAAGATTTACTAAAGGCAATCAAATCAAAGGGTTGTACTTTTGTTCGTCATGGGGGGAATCACGATTGGTATCGAAATCCTCAAACGAATAAAAGTCAAGCCATTCCAAGACATAAGGAGATTGAAGAGGGTTTGGCAAAAAGAATCATTAAAAGATTGTCTTAATCTCTCGGCTTTTCTCAATATCTATATCTTTCTTGACTTAAGATAGAGCCTTCACTATCTTTAAGCCAAACAAAAGGAGTCTATCATGAAACGACTGATCCCGACCATTATTCTTGTTCTATTCAGCCTGCTTGTATACCACGGAAGCCTCAGCGGAAGGGATGAAGGCCTTAAAAAGGTCCAGAGCTGGGTCATCTCAAGACTTTGACGGAGCTTGGGCTAAACGATAATCCTTTGAGTGAGAAGGAGAAGATTAAGAAGCTTTTGCCTGACTGAGATTGAGTTTTAAGATTAAGGAATATAAGAAATGATAACTATTTTAATGATCGATTTTTAGATGCTATGATCTTATCTTTTAAGGGCAAAGAAGCCGGTAAAATCTGGGAGCGGAAAAGCTCAAAAAAGCTACCACTCTCTATTCAGCAAAGGGCTTATGATAAGTTATTGCTTTTAAATGCTTCCACTGGCCTAAAGGATTTAATGATTCCATCAGCTAATCGGCTGGAAAAGCTTGTGGGAGATAGAAAAGATCAATATAGCATTCGCATAAATGAGCAATGGAGAATTTGTTTCTCATGGGATCGTGGCGACGCCTATAATGTGGAGATTTTAGACTATCACTAGGAGTAGTATGATGAAAATTATTAACACTCATCCCGGTCAAATACTGGTCAAAGAGTTTTTAGACCCACCAAATATTTCAGAGAAAAGGCTGGCTGAAGAATTAAAGCTTAGCTATGAAAGCATCCAAAGTATCACAAAGGGAAAAAGTCCCATTACAGCAAACATAGCTCTCAGACTATCCCGATTCTTTGGGAATACCCCTCAGTTTTGGTTGAATCTGCAAAGTACTTATGATCTTAGGGAAACAATTGAAGAAATCGATGATGAATTAAGTTTAATCGTAGAATATGAAAAGCAAAAGTCAAACCCATGAACATGGCTTTCAGTTATGGCCTCAGCTCATTGATAAGAAAAGTGAAAATCCTGCTTCAGGGATCTGTTGATTTGACTAATACCCCCCGATACAGTAGATTATAGTCACATTCTTCAAGGAGTCTATCATGAAACGACTGATCCCGACCATTATTCTTGTTCTATTCAGCC
>CAJXGR010000491.1 GCA_913053665.1 uncultured Spirochaetia bacterium | reverse complement strand
AGGTCCCATCCACATTGGGTACTATTTAGGGAGCATAGATGAGCAGACCATTGCCATTTAGTTTTTTAAAAGTATTTCTTGATTTTTACTTCATCACCCTGGAGGTATTCACGATTGTTACCCTTCGCCATGTGAGAGTAATGATAGAAGCAGGCTTTAGGAGAGTAGTATTCCTGGATAAGAGATTGAAACATCTGTGTAAAATCTTTTTCTTTATAATACACGATGGGCGAGTTGAACCACTCAAGCAGAGCAGGATTTGACTTTCTGAGAAGACCAAGAGCTTTTCTTAAATCCCAGCCGTTAATATCCAGTAAATCATGAATGGGTAATTCTATAACATCCCGTTGATACTTATAATTTACTTTGAGATACCAGTTTGTATCCTTAAGATAGATAAATCGAACGTCATAGTCACTATCTTTTGAAGGAAAGCCCCATGCCCTGCTCCCAGACTCACAAGCATAAAGAATCTTTATATTTTCTTTACTTTCAATAGCTTTAAGGTTATTTATAATTATTTCATGCATATCAGTTGCTTGTTTTAATAAATCTCTAATATTCGTATTACTAAATGATTATGGATAGCTCTTCATTTCATTTTGCTACTAAAAGATAATCTAAACAATCATCATGTCAAATATAAATAACAGTTTTGTCGAATGCTGACCAAATTATTATACTATAAACTAATATGGGGTGTCAATATGATCCTAGTCCAAGTGGAACATTATTTAAGCAAAGAGGGACAAAAGCTTTTCCCAGAATGGATTGAGAGAATAGCCCATGTCTTGCAGGATTTTGACGGATTTATCTCTATAAAAAGATTGTCATTAATGGATCACCCTGGCGAATGCCATCTCCTCCTTAAGTTTGAGAATACCAATAAGCTTAAGGACTGGGTGTCCAGCGACCTTCACGACCAGTTTGTTGAAGAACTCGCTGTCTATTGCCATAAAAAGCCGTATTCTCGAATATTCAAGGAGTGTCAAAAGATAGAAAAGATAAATTAGTTTATTATATTTCATGGAGTATTGTCACGTTTCCTACTGAATGATTTGGAGTGAAGATGACTATAGAACGTGAGACAATGGACTTTGACGTCCTATTGGTGGGAGCAGGCCCTGCTAATATAGTTTGCGCCATTCACTTAATGAGCCTTATTGAAAAGCACAATAAAGATGTTACTGATGGGCTGAGTCATGAGGATCTGATCAATACGGAAGATAAAATCGCTATCATTGAGAAGGGAGCCTATGTGGGTGCCCATGGATTCTCCGGTGCCGTGATGGATCCAGTCACAATCAGAGAGTTCATGCCTGGTTTTCTCGATAGAGGCTTCCCATACGAGAGTGAAGTGACTCACGATGAAGTTTATTGGCTGGGCAAGGGAAAGGCCTATCGATTCCCCCTATTACCCCCTTCCTTTAAGAATCAAGGGAATTACATTATCTCCCTCAGCAAGGTGACAGGCTGGTTAGCAGACATCGCTGAAGAAAAAGGGGTCGTCATCCTTCCAGGCTACTCAGGAGTAAAACTCCTCTATGACAAGGAGCGGGTAACAGGTGTTCAGACAGACGACCGGGCTGTCAATGATGATGGAATCCCTCAGGAGCCAGGCTATCAGCTAAATGCTAAAGTCACTGTTCTGGGGGAAGGCCCAAAGGGGACGTTAACAAGACAGTTAATCCCAAAGTTCGATCTAGACAAGGGTAAGAACATACCAAACTATGAGTTAGGGTGTAAAGAAGTCTGGGAGCTTCCTGAAGGTAAAGTCGAAAAAGGAAAGGTTGTCCACACACTGGGCTATCCATTGGATAAGCGAACGTCAGGAGGTGGTTTTATCTACCATCTCTCAGATAATCGATTGGCATTGGGTTTTGTGACCTACTTATCCTCTCAAGACCCGTTTTTGGATACTCACAGGGAGCTTCAGAACTGGAAACGTCATCCCTATTTACTAAGTCTTTTGAAGGGAGGAAAGGCCATTTACTATGGAGCAAAAGTCGTTCCATCCGGTGGATATTACTCAATACCGAAGCTTACAACCTCTGGAGCCATGATCCTTGGAGATTCTGCCAATCTTGTCAACGCTCAAAGGCTTAAGGGGATTCATTTAGCGATGAAATCCGGTATGCTGGCGGCTGAAACAATCTTTGAGGCTTTAAAAAACAAGGACTTTACAGACAGGTCTCTAAGCCAGTATGAGTCCAGGTTCTTTAATAGTCCAGCCAAAAAGGAACTTTACAAAGTCAGAAATTTCTCTCAGGCAATGACCAAAGGATTTCCTTTCCCGGCAATCTATCATATTGGCTTTCAGATGCTCACCGGCGGAGCAGGTCTTTTGGGGCGTCTACAGTCCCATGACAACGCGGAAACCACTCAGTCG
>CAJXGR010000490.1 GCA_913053665.1 uncultured Spirochaetia bacterium | reverse complement strand
TATCGATGAGGTCTATGAAAAGCTTTTGTCTATCAATGAAAGCAATAGGATTAAAGACAACGTAGTGATTCACAAAGGGAAAGAGAGGATCAATAATTTATAGGTCCTATCTCATATAAAAAAACAAATGGCTCTTTAAAGGGCTTCTATATACATCGCTTAAACCTTTTGTTAGAAACAGTCTAATGAAACCTGAACTTTGTTAAACTGTTCCCAGAGGCTTTTTGCTTCGATTATACTAAAAATACTATCATCTAATGATAGTAACTATCTTGTGAGGTTAATTTTATGGAAACTACCATCAACTTTAAAAGAATCCTTCGGTCACAATACGCATTAACTCTTGTGTCCGTCTCTCTCGGTTTGCTATTTGACTATTTGTTTTATGATAATTACTTAGGGGTTTCGTTTCCTTTCTTTCTTCTCCTAATCACATTAATCCTAGTTTTTTATTCTTTAAAACCTTCACTAAAGGGGAAAAAGTTCCACTGGTTCCTTATAATTGCTGCTATTACATTATCTTGTACCTTTGTATTGTATACGAATCCCTACCTTCTCTCTCTCAACCTGGTTTTGACCTATGTTTTCTTAGTCCTTGGGACTCAATTGATGGGTTTCAGGTTTCATTACAGCCTGAGAAACCATCGCTTAATATCTGATATATCAATATTTATTAAAGACACAATAATCCATATGTTCACACCTTTTCGCTTATCCTTTTATAAAAGTATAATTAGCAAAAGTCCTAACAATAAAAGGATCACTATAAAATTGCTGACTGGACTAGCCCTATCCCTCCCCGTTTTACTGATCATTATCCCCCTACTTTCCTCTGCCGATCTGGCTTTTCTTAAAATAGTAGATCAAATAGCCCTATGGATCAGTGAAATCGATCTTGGTGACTTTGGTCTTCATGGAATTATTATTCTTTCGGTGAGCCTCATTATCTTTAGTTATACCTACACTTTATCCAAGTCAGATGCTAATGAATCTCAGGCTGATGCAAACAATACTCCTAAATCCACGAGGCTGTCCTTTGATCCGATCACCATTTCCACCCTGCTATTGGTCTTAAATGTTGTGTACATGGTGTTTGCCGTCACCCAATTCACATATCTCTTTGGTGGAGAGAGTAATACACTCGTTAGTGGTTATACCTACTCTGAATACGCCAGAAAAGGTTTCTTTGAGCTTGTTGCCGTATCCATCATCAATTTGGGCCTTACTCTGCTCATCATATCTTTCCTCAAAAGAGAAAGTCGTTCTTTATTACGGCTCACACAAGGTCTATTAATGCTCCTGGTAGTATCTACCATTGTTATCCTTTACTCAGCCCATATCCGGTTGTCCCTTTATGAGGAAACCTATGGCTACACTTATATGAGAATACTCCCCCATACTTTTATGATCCTCATCTTTGCTCTGTTGGGTATCTCGGGGTTTAAGGTATTTAGAAAGTCTGTTCCCATCATCAAATTATATACGATAGCTTCTATCGTTTGGTATATCTTCTTTAATTTCATGAACATAGACCGGATTATTGTAGATAACAACGTGGAAAGGTATCTCAGGACTGGAAAGATAGATATCTCCTATCTAAGAAACCTCTCTTACGAGGCGATTCCATCATTAATTAAACTTAAAAAGCACTGTGATCAACTCATTCAGAAAGAGGAAAACAAAATATCCTCTGCTTACCTTATCCCATTAGAGACGGTGAAATATCTAGAAGCGTCATCTTCTAAAATCCCTCATTGGATAAGGATAGAAATCTCCAGACGGTTAGATTACTACTTCAGAAGGCAGTTGGAGGATTTAAATATTCAGGATGACTGGCCAGCCTTTAACTTCTCTAAATACCGTGCACGTAGAGAATTATTAAAGTATATGCCCTCCCTGGACTCGTAAAAAGAATAACGATAAGGATTAATGCTGACTGAGAGGCCAATTCATGAAAGTTAAAATGATTTTACCTGCTCTGACTAAAGCTATAAGCCCGTTTTTCAGGCCCATAAAATACAATCTCTTCCCACCTCTTGGTTTAGCCAGCTTGGCAGGGTATTTAAACGACGATGATCATGTCTCCATATAGGATGAACATGTAGAAAGCCTTGATCTTACTGATGAGCCAGACCTTGTGGTGATTCAGATTTATATCACATCGGCTTATAGAGCCTATGAGATCGCCGATTATTATCGCAAAAAAGGGGCCTACGTGGCCTTGGGAGGACTTTACGCCTTTATATTCCCTGAAGAGGTCAAAAGTCGTGGGGACACCATTTTTCTTGGTACTGGTGAAGGTATCTGGCCAAAGCTCCTCAAGGATTTCTGTAAAGGTGAAGCGAAGAAACTGTTGAATTAATGATTTTGACTCCATTTAGTTGGACATTGCTAATTTAATAGAGTTTGATTATA
>CAJXGR010000489.1 GCA_913053665.1 uncultured Spirochaetia bacterium | reverse complement strand
AGAAAATCCACTATAAAGTCCCGCCTGAAATCAGAGTTCGTGAGACTAAACCAGCCATTCAGGCTTTTTTAGAGAAAAGCTCCTATCAAGGTCCCAGGGTGATCAAGCCTGAGACCCAAATGAAAGCCGTCCAACTCATGAGCAATCTGGTCAAAGCCATTAATGATTATATGATCGAATTCAATAGTGAAGATCTAGGTAAATTAGTGGACGCTATTAATGACGATATCGATAAAAGTGAAGATGAAATCATCAACCTGCTGGATATGATCGATCATGATGACTACACCTACACCCATTCCCTGAATGTGGGGGTGATTTCCATGTTTTTTGCCAAAAAACTCCGTGTTGAAAGGTCTTTGATCAAAGAAATCGGTGTGGGGGCTTTCTTGCACGACATCGGCAAAATCAATTTGTCCAAGGAAATACTGAATAAAGAAGATCAGTTATCCCCCCATGAATACGTTATTTTACAGGAGCACGTTGAATTAGGCTACAATATGGTAAAAGGCAACTATACAATGGGTGATCTACCCAAAGAAATCATATGGCGTCATCACGAACGCTATGACGGAAGCGGCTACCCAAAAGGTCTCAAAGGGGATGAGATCAAGAACTCTGTTGAGATCGTTGCTCTGGCTGATGTCTTTGATGCTCTGACCAGTAAATCCCCCATTGGCAAGTCTTTAAACACTGCCGATGCCTTGGAGATGATGATGAGCCAAGGAAAACAATATCGTCCATCTTTATTAAAACGTTTTGTGAAGGAAATGGTCATCTTCTTTCGTGAAAGTAACTTCTACCCTGTCGATAGTTACGTCCTGTTAAATACCAATGAATTAGCAAAAATCGTGGCCATTAATTCTCAGAGTATTCTTAGGCCGAAAGTCAATATCATCAGCAATCAGCAGGGTAAGCGTCTGACTAAACCCATCCCCATTGATCTCAATATTGATATTAGCCGAAATATTATCCGACGCATGAGCTAATCACACGAGTCTCCGACTATTTTGTCGTTTCCCTGTCCATCGCACCCTTTATGATAGAATAAATCACTTGACAACTTAGTAATAATTCCTATCTTTATATAGAGAACTAAACTATTTAAAACAATAAAACCATGCAAACAATAGATCAAGATCGTGAGATGGATTATTTTCACGAAAAATGCAAAGAATACAATCTGAATATCACGCCTCAAAGAATCACAATTTACAAGGAATTGCTTCAGGCTAGGAATCACCCATCGGTTGATGTTCTATTCAAACAGGTGCGTCAGATATTGCCAAATATATCCTTTGACACGGTGAACAGGACGCTAATCACCTTCTCTGAAATTGGGATCATTGATGTGGTAGAAGGTTATGGGAATCCCAAACGCTTTGATCCCGATACCAAAAGACATCATCATTTTTGGTGCACTAAGTGTAACAAGATCATTGACATCTACCATGAGGCCTGGGATGATTTAGAGGTTCCAGCTGACTTTGGACACGAGATCAGTTCTGTTCACAATAAAAAGGTTGTTCTGGAAGGGGTTTGTGAGAGTTGCAAGTAATTCCTTACTAATGGATCCATGACCTACTCATGTGAACAACTTAATAAGACGATATTTTCCCGCTATTTAAAAGGTTTATGATTTAGTATAAAAATAGTTTGACTTTTATGCGTATTATCTTATATTAGATTAGGAATGATTCTTAATTAAGTCTACAACCTAATTCCTTAGCCTTAAAGAATAGGTCGCTGAGTGGGTCAATAAATGGAGAACCCACTCCTTCAAAAGATGAATCTTAAGAAGTCATTCTCCCATGATTTTCATGGACAATCTTTGGCCAAATGCCAAAAGACTTATCTATCCTTTTAATATATTTAAACATACAGGAGGTGTATCAATGGACTTAAAGGGGAGTAAAACAGAGCAAAATCTTAAGGACGCCTTTGCAGGAGAGTCTCAAGCAAATCGACGTTACTTGTATTTTGCTTCCAAAGCAGATGTAGAGGGTTACAACGACGTGTCAACCGTGTTTCGTTCAACCGCAGAAGGTGAGACAGGACACGCTCACGGTCACTTGGACTATCTACAAGCCACAGGGGATCCAGCAACGGGTCTACCCATCGGCCCAACAGCCGATAACTTGAAGGCCGCCGTAGCTGGTGAGACTCATGAGTACTCGGATATGTACCCAGGAATGGCTAAATCAGCCCGTGAAGAAGGGTTCAGTGAAATAGCAGACTGGTTTGAGACACTGGCAAAAGCCGAGCGATCCCATGCCAATCGTTTCCAGAAGGCTTTAGATAGCCTGTAATCCTTGTGCAGCCGTGGATGTAGAGACGCCATAAAGAAATCGTCGTATTAACCAATTATACGGGAAATTGAACATATTCTGTAGAATTAAATGGTTAGTTACCAACACGT
>CAJXGR010000488.1 GCA_913053665.1 uncultured Spirochaetia bacterium | reverse complement strand
AAATAACTCATTAGGTTGTTTGATGGTCGATCCCAATGGAAGCCTCAATCCACGGTCTGTGAGGGTTGATTTCCCCAACAGGTCAGAGTTTTGCCTAGTGTTCTCCCCCCCTTCAAGGGATTGGATAAGTTTCACTTCACTTTTCTGTGTGACACCCTGAGATTCACCTTCCCGTTTCTGATTTTCTCCTTTTCCATCAAGCTTCACCTTCTCTGCTACCGTGAGAACCTTGATCCCATGATGAATATTGGCTTTGGAAATCTTGACCCCTGATCGTATAAGACTTTGCTCTTCCTCACTCTTATGCAACTGCTTCTCAAAAAGGCTTTGAATCTCTTTCATTATTCCCTTTATATCCAATGATTCCTTTGAGAGCTTATTTTTTAATGCCATCACATCAGGATTCCCTTTCCCCTCTACTTCTCCAGCCGTCTCCTTGAAGACATTCTCCCACTGAGCAAAGAAATCTTTTATTTCCTTTAACAAACTATTCTTACTTTCATTGGATTGGCCTGGCTTCCGCAGCTGATTGAGTAATTTCCCCTGACCCTCGAATTGATCAGGTTCCTCTTTTTGGGTTTCTTTTGTAAATCGTTGAAACGCCTTATTCAAAAAGCCAACGAGTATATCCCATTCTGACTTTTCCTGGCCTGTGCTTTTTTTCAACCGATCTTTTTCGTCGTCTTCTTCTAACTCTTCCAACTCTTTGGCAATCTTTTCGATGGCTTCCTTAAACTCATCTCTTAAAGCAGTCTCGTATGATTTCTTGTCTAACTTAGCATTCTCACGAAGTTCATTATCTTTTATCCCATTAGAACGCTGTAAACTCCTTTCTTTAGCCTCTCTCATAGACTGATCATGATACTTAGGAGCATTAGGCCGATTAAACGTATTCTGATAAAAGCTTTCAGCCTTCTTTAAGTAGGAGTTAAAGCCCCCATCTTGTTGAGCAAGATTATAATTCATGAAGTTGTTTTTCTGAAAGCCCAAAGACTCAATTTGTCCTGTATGATGCAAGTTTCCTGGTATAATTCCTTTCAAGACAGCCACCTCCTGCTTTTGTACTATGAATTTCGTTGAAAGTCAAGGCGAATATTAGTACTTTTTCTCAAAACCAAAAGAAATAAGACTTTATTGCCCCTCAGGTTGTTCAGCCTCTTCTGGCTGTACCTCTTCAACAGGCTCACCCAAGTCCTGAGCGTTCTGTTCCTCGTCTCCGACTTGAGCTATCCTGTCATTCGGCCCTTCTCCGGGAAATCTTACCTTAAGACGCAGGATCTCAGCCGATTTCTTTACATCCATTCGAGAGAGATAAATCGGTACAAGAGAATCCTGTCCCGCTTCCAGCGCATTCTTATCCAAGATCCTGAATAGATCAATGACATCCAATGGATCAAGCTCTTCTAATCTGGCCACCACAGCATTCGGGGGCATGTTCACCAGTTTTTCTGCCACATCCTTCAGGTTCTTTTCACGATTATTTTTCTCTTCTTCCAGCCGCTTCAGTCGTTCTTCACGCTGATGGATTTCATCCATTTTGACCTTCACCTGAAGCATAAAAGCGTTTTGTCTGTCTTGAAGGATTTTGAGGGCCAATTTTCTGGCCTCAAAAATCTCCATCTTCTTTTCAAGACTTTGTTCACGCTTTTTCAAGCCTTCCTGCTTAAGAAGAAACGGCTCCTCTTTCCGTCCTGAGACCTTTTCTTGTTCATCATAATAATCTTTTGTCACTTCATTAAAATAGGATTTATAGTTCCATATTTCAAAATATTGAAGCATCATTAGTATGCCGATAAACAAAAACAAGTTTACTATAATCCAAATGAATATTCTGATACCTGCCGATTTAGCCGCCATAATATTTCCTTAAATGGTCATTTTAAGTTCTTGATCTTATGATAATTACGTATCACGTTATTGACATAATGCCTGGTCTCACGGATGTTTGGGACTCCTCCAGCCTTCAATACCCTCGTCTCACCGGCATTATAGGCCGCCAATGATAAAGATAGATTGCCCCCAAAACGATTCAATAAGCCTTTGAGATATTTAGTCCCACCAAATATGTTCTGTTTGGGATCAAAACTATCTGTGACACCCAGTGATCTAGCCGTTCTCGGCATCAATTGCATAAGGCCTTGAGCTCCAGCATGGGATACAGCCTTGGGATTGAATCCCGACTCCTGTTTGATCACTGACTTAATCAAGCTTTCCGATACTCCATACTTACGACTGGCCTCACCAACAAGCTTTAATATATCATCTTTTATTACTTTGCCATTTTCTGCACTAACTTTATTTTCAGGAACTGTAGAAACATTAGTCCTGACCCCACCAGGATTATTAGAAGGACTTGGATTGCCAAGCTTTTGAGTAACAGGGGATTTATCATCATTATATCTTTTCGCTTGTATTTCCCTATAA
>CAJXGR010000487.1 GCA_913053665.1 uncultured Spirochaetia bacterium | reverse complement strand
TCTTTCAAGTCTCATTTGATGTGTAGAGGCAGGGTTACCCTGTCCCTACACATCAAATGAATCCATCAAATCAGCATTGATGGAACGCTAGGAATCTCAAAAACGGAAATCTATTTTTTAACGCCCTCTTCAGATTAAATAAAAGAAAATATGAAATCATGGCCATTCTTGTGGATTTTTCATTATATTATGTCCTTAACACATGAATAATCTTTTGGAATGGTGATGAATAAGGTTTTTAGAAGTTTCATTCTCTACCCCCATAGCAGTCTTTTTCTCCTATTATTTGGTATCCTGTTAATGATCCTGTCTTTTTATCTGGATTTTGCACGCCTATCAGATGCTAGTCTATTTTACCCTGTCATTGCAGTAAAAACACTCATTTGGAAGTTTATTGAAAGCGATAAGATGGGGCTAATTATTTCGCTCATTCTCTATCCCTTTGCATTTACCCTGATATTATTATTATTTCTGCTTAAGAGCGTACAGAAAAAGGCAAAAGAACTCATACTCTTAATAAATAGCAGGATAGAAGGATTTAGGGAGAAACTATTCCACATAAAAGCCGTTTATTTATTGGCTTTAATGTTTTTTATTCTTATTGTAACTACTTATAAACTGACAAATAATCGAGTTCAAGCATCCATTCCATTATGGCTGATGGTTATTATTTTAGTGTTTCTTTTTGTTACAACTCTATTATTAGCGATTTATTATAATAAGAATCATAAACGTATCAAAAAAGATACCTCTTCTAAAGTCATTTATTTAGCAATAAGTTATGGCATATTAACCGTCATAACTATCTTGGCCATAGTGATCCTTTTGAAAGCAAGAAGTTTTAACATTTTTGTGGTAGTTACTGGTCTCATACTTCTAATCTTTGTAAAAGATATATTCATTTTCCTTGTGAATTACTTCCCCTTAATATTTAACGTGATGTATCTTTATTTTGGTCAATATGTTTCGTTTACTAAAGGCTTTTTTGAGGTTATTATTGGACTTATCCTGCTATCAGTCATCCTTTTATCAAGCTATTATTTTTTAAGGCTCAAAAAACTTCAGTCGGATGTTTGTTTCAGAGCAAATTATATAGCTTTAAATTATAGTGTATCTTGTGTTATTTACTTTCTGATGATCCTTTTGATCTTAAACCAAAATGGTGTTAGTGTATTAGTGGGAGCCTATGCCGCATTGATTGGATCCGCTTTTATATTATCTGGATTATCAATTGCCGTCTACCAAAGAAAGAAAGCATTTCCTGATCTGTTTATTCCTGTCTCCAATGAGGAAAAGCTTAAAGTACCAGGCCTTATTTCCTTGATCCAAAAGAAACTCTCAAAACAACAATAAGTATTACTTGATCTATAAAGGACTCTATTCAGGATCAGCGTAGTGCATATAATTTAACTCAGGGAATATGTTATCTTTATATTCAATATATTTTAGCCAACCCTCATCAATACGCTGGTTGACAAACATATCGTGAAGGGCAAGAAAGTTTTTTATATGCTCTTTAGTCCGCTTAATCGCGTATTCAACCATTGTATTGGTGGTCATGATAAAAGCCCAGTCACTACTTTGAGCCAATAATAACTCTCGACCTAGCTGAGTAAGAACTCTCAGGGTCATGGGGTTCTTTGTGTTTCGATTGGTGTTAGCTGCATGAATCATCAATTCCGAGCAGTTATGAAGATGGGGATATATCCATTCATTTGTTCCATTAAGCCAAACTTCACTATAGCCCTTGTTCCCCCAGCTAGAAAAGGAAGGAGTCGAAACCTGATTCTCTGGAAAGCGTTCCAGATATTCAGAAGGAGTAATGGGAGTCACTGTATTCTGGTTGTAAAAGAGTTTTCGGAAGAGATAGTCGATAAAATAAGGGCCTTCATACCACCAGTGTCCAAAAAGCTCGGCATCATAGGGGGCAACAATGAGGGGAGGGCGATCCATTAAAGTGGAAAGATGTTCTATTTGCTTCTCTCTACTAAACATAAAGTTACCAGCATGGTTTGCAGCTGTCTCTAAGGCTTTCCAGTGATTGTAGGGTTCTTTGAGAGGGGAATTTCCGGTAATTTTGTAATACTTGATTCCCGTCATGATGCGTAAACCGCTTTCATGGATATAGGGCCGGATATAGTCTAGATCAAGATCGAAGCCAATATCACGATAGAACTCACGATAGTTAGGATCACCAGGATAACCAGCTTTCGAGCTCCAGACGGCCTGTCCGCTTTCAACATCTCTCCCAAAGGCGGCCACACCATTTTGGCAGTAGAGGGGAGCGAAAACACCGTATTTTGGACGCTTATCTGCATAGAGAATGCCATGGGATTCTGTAAAAAAATACCGTATCCCGGCACGATCCAGAGGTTCTTCCAATCCTGGGAAGTAGCCGCATTCACCGTTCCAGATACCTCGTGGTGAC
>CAJXGR010000486.1 GCA_913053665.1 uncultured Spirochaetia bacterium | reverse complement strand
GTTTTTCCCAGTCCGGCGCGCCGGAAAACAAATCCCCGTCCCACCAGACCGTTCCTGCTTCCAAAGCTTCTTTCTCTGTCTGAGAGATGGCCGGCATGGATTTCTTTAAGAAATAACGGATGGGATTCATAAGAAGTACCCGTCTTAATATCGGTATATTAAAAAGTAAAGCGATAATCCCAAAGGGTATCCAAAAAGCCAGGAATGACTGGAAGACAGTTAAATTAAATTGCTGATCGGTAAAGGGATAAAAGGTAAGAGCAGATAGATATATGGCCAGAACAAAGGTTGACAGGATAAATCGAACTCGAAAATAAGCTAATATCAATACAGTTATTTGAAAAATTACAATCCAAAGGAATATTATCATAAATCCTCCACTTAAAGTATTTAATTAATATACTATACTTTATAACACCCTGATCGACAAGCAAAAAAAAGTTTTCTTATTGGCCAACAATAAAACGGCCTTTGATTTATTATATAAACTTATGTAATATTTTTAATGAGATTTAGCTTGACGTTATTTAACGTATTTTCAATAATATATAAAACTCCCTCATGAAGGATGTTACTCAACAATTAATATAAATGCCATGAAAATAAAAAGCCTCACACAAGATATTCAACTAGAATGCACTTCAACCCATATCCATATCGGGCTGGAGCGATCCCATCTTGTGATCAGCTCAGCCGTGTGGAATGGAGGATTTGTGAGAGCTGATCATATCGTTAATCTAAAGGTTGAAAAGCATTCTGATGAGTCCCCAATTTATGAATCCCCAGAAGTCACTCTGAACAGGTACTGTACAAACCATGAATGGAAGGGCTTGAGTGTTGGGATGATGACGGCGGCATCCATGGAGTCCTTACGGATATCTAATTGTGCTAAACAGGGTGTTGAGATCATAACTTTAGTCACATCAGGTCTGGCAAATGCCAGGCGAGCAGGAGATTATGCCGACTACAGAGAAATGACTGAATTACAGGCAGAAGTTGGCACCATCAACACGATTATACTCACGACTGCCTCACTGACACCGTCGGCTATGGTAGAAGCCATTGTGATTGCCACAGAAGCAAAGGCTGTCGCCCTCCAGGACCTTGGCATTCTGAGTCCTATATCCAACAATATTGCTACTGGAACAGGTACAGACGCAATCGCTCTTGTGGGAGGTTATGGGTCCAAGGGGATTCAATATTGCGGAAAACACACCCTTTTCGGTGAATCATTGGCTCATACAGTCATAGAGAGTGTCACGTCTTCCATCCAAAGGGCGTCCTAGTTTAAAATGGTCGGAGGTGATTGAGAAGAAAGTGGGAAACTGGTGGTATTATTGCTGATACAGGAATGAATATAGATCTATTTTTAAACAAGTTATAAAGATAGCATAATTTACGACAGGTTAAAGCGTTCTATGAATTGCGAGAGCTTATTATTAAGATCCTGACTGTCCCCGTCATTGAGGAGGGTATAATCGGCGATAGCAATGGGACCCCCTTTTTCAATATGTTCTATTTCGGCAAAGTCCCTTTCTTCCGCCTTTTTGGGGCTTAGGGGGCGAATAGGCCTTTTGGATAAACGATTGTAACGAAGAGATTTAGGAGTAAACAGGGCCAGTACAAGGATTTGTTCCCCAAAACGTTCTTTAAGGATTTTATACTCCGTAAAACTGTATAAACCATCAATTAATATATTCTTTCCTTGCTTTAAGCTCTCCTCAATTTTGGGGAGTGAGAGGGTTGCGTAAGCTCCCATTCCATGCTTTGAACGGAGTTGCTCTCTAACGATTCTCTCGTTCGCCTCATTCACAGGGAGGTTTTGTCTTTTGACTTCTTCCATGGTGAGGCTTCCAAAGTGTATCTTATGGTAGCCCAGAGCCTCAAAATACTCTGACACCAAGGATTTTCCTGACCCACAAAGCCCTACGACAGCCACTATTTTTTCCACGTCTCAAAGTCCTTAAACTAAAAACTCCCTTTAGATGGATGATTCAAGGAGTTGGGATAATATATAAAAGGTTTATGAATTGTTACCTGTAGAGACGCATGGCCATGCGTCTCTACAGAACAGGTTTTATAACTTGTATATTACGGTCATGAAAAAAAACTTTAGTGACAACCATTTGTAGAAGCAGGCAAACCCACCCCTACAAATGATTAAATACCTATCATACTAGATTTAGTTATATTCCCAGCCGCTGACTTCAATGTTATCAGATCCACCCATCAAAGATTCATATTTCTTTAAAAGTTTAGGATCGGCCGACTGCTTTGATGAGCTACCTTTACCTTGAAATTGCAACCTGTCCCCTTTTCCCACACGTTTTCTACTGCGATGAATATCTCTCATCTTTCTCATTTTAAACCCACCGTTATGAGGGACCATCTTGCGTTTGATACTAACGGTTTCGCGGCTATAGGAAACCTTTCCGTCATAG
>CAJXGR010000485.1 GCA_913053665.1 uncultured Spirochaetia bacterium | reverse complement strand
ACACGTTGTAGGGGCGACCCGGCGGGTCGCCCCTACAACGACTGGCTAATGCGACGGTTCCCACCGACTCGCCCCTGCATTTTATGCATTCTGGTAGGGTAATGCAATCTCGCCGGTTCGTGTCATCTCCAGGACTTCAAACTTGTCAGCCAGTGTTTTGATAAGAGCTCTCACCTTCCGACTCACTGCTGAAATATCTATTAAGAGAGTCTCACTGGTCATATCCTCTACATTGGCACCAAAGACATTAATGATCTCCATCACTTCCCTTAACTGTTCGGGTTTGAACTTCAGCAGGATCAATGCCAACTCACGATTGATGGACTCATTATATGGAAAATCCCGTATACTAATCACATCCACCAGTTTACGTAATTGCTTATCAATTTGCCGTATCGTATCCCTATTTCCCTGATCGTCTATAATAATAGTGATAACACTTATTTTAGGGTCTTCACGGGTTCCAACAGCGATGCTGTCAATATTGTATCCCCGTCGGGCGAATAAGCCCACCACATGGGCCATAACACCTGCGTGATTTCTAACTTGTAATAATATTGTATGTTTCATTGTCCTACCCTAATCGTCAATGTCTATCATTTCATAAATTGACGCGCCAGACGGCACCATAGGAAATACCTTTTCCTCTTCAGGAATCATCACGTCCAGGATAACCCCCTGATCACTCTTCAGAATGAAGTCGATCCCTTCTTCCACTTCACTTTCCTTTGTAATTTTCATCCCTTTAAGACCATAGGCTTCTGCCAGCTTGACAAAGTCCGGATTAAAGGTAAAATGAGTGTTTGAGAACTTGGAATCAAAGAACATCTCCTGCCACTGACGGACCATACCGAGGAATCCATTATTGAGTATGACTATTTTAACATTCACCCCGTACATGGCCACAGTCCCTAACTCCTGGATGTTCATCTGGATGCTCCCATCCCCTGCGATAGCAATAACCGTTCTGTCCGGACAAGCAAACTTGGCTCCAATGGCGGCTGGAAAGCCGAATCCCATTGTCCCCAATCCCCCAGAGGTCAGAAAGCTCCGTGGGTTCGCATAATGATAATACTGAGCCGCCCACATCTGGTGCTGACCCACTTCCGTGGTCAGTATGGCATCTCCACCCGTTGCTTCATCCAGCTTCTCAAGGAAATACTGGGGTTTAATCACCCCATTTTCTTTATGATACTTTAATGGATGTTTTGTTTTCCAGTCCAACAATTGGCTGAACCACTCATCCCTTTCTTGATAGGTGACTTCAGACAGAATACTTTGTAACACGTTTTTCAGGTCACCCGCGATGGGATAATCCACTTTCACCAACTTATCTATTTCGGCCCGATCAATATCGACATGGGCGATTTTTGCCTGACTCGCAAATGTTTCTAACTTGCCTGTAACCCGATCGTCAAAGCGAGCCCCTAAAGCAATCAACAAGTCACAATTAGACACTGCCTGATTGGCATAAACCGTCCCGTGCATCCCTAACATGCCTAATGAGAGGGGGTGTCTCTTCGGAAAAGCTCCAAGACCCATTAGAGTCATGGTGACAGGGATATTAGCACTTTCGGCCAAACGCTTCACCTCAAGATGGGCATTCGACGTGATCGCCCCACCACCCACGTAAAGAAGAGGACGCTTCGCTTCATTGATTGCTTTGACCAGAGTATCAATATCTCCATCCACATCATTTAATGCTTTATAACGTCTAGCGATCACTGGGTCTACTTGAAACTCAGTATGGCTTGTCAGAGCGGTTTGTACGTCTTTAGGAATGTCCACAAGGGCTGGACCAGGTCGACCCGAGCTAGCAATAAAATAGGCCTCTTCCAAAGCACCTGCCAGATCATCTACATTCCTCACAAGATTGTTGTATTTCGTAACAGGAATACTGATTCCGTATATATCTGCTTCCTGAAAGGCATCGGTACCAATCAGTGCTGTTGGGACTTGTCCTGTAATGGCAACAATGGGAACGGAGTCCAGTTTGGCGTCGGCTAGACCCGTAACGATATTTGTCGCTCCCGGTCCGGACGTTGCTATGCACACCCCTACTTTTCCTGTTGCTTTGGCATAGCCTTCTGCGGCATGGATTGCTCCTTGCTCATGACGCACCAATATATGCTTGATTCCCGATTTAAAAATCTCGTCATAGACGGGCAAAATGGCCCCGCCAGGGTAACCAAATACGACTTCCACGTTATGGTGCCTTAAAAAATCTATAACGAGTTGGGCACCTGTTTTTTCCACAATAAACCTCTCAAAATGTTATTTTATTTATTGAAATAGGATGATTTCTTACAAATCATTCACCCTATCTAGCTGATATTCGGTATATGAACTAAAAAGATAATAAGGTCTAGTAAAAAGTCAATTAAAATTGGCACTAGGAAAGGGCTATTTAATTTTTCTCTAAGTCTTTATTATTTTATATAATAAGGCCAG
>CAJXGR010000484.1 GCA_913053665.1 uncultured Spirochaetia bacterium | reverse complement strand
TTCTTCCGGATCGTAAAACAGGGCCTTCCCTGGGCCTAACTTCTTTTTCTTGTAGGGAAGTATTTTATCCGCGTCCAGACCAAGCTTTTTAGCAATCAGCTTACCCTTATCAATGACAATATCCATATCGGGACGAGTGCCTTTTATTGGATTAGCCGTTCCATCCGTTACATAAATACGTCTCTCTGATTGGATATAAGTTCCACCCACCCATTCGCCCCATGTTGCAGCGGGGAGGATCACGTCAGAGTAGAGATTGTTGGGTGCGTGTTTATAAATCTCTTGTGACACGGTAAACATTCTTGTTAACGCTGGCCGGGCCAGGTGATAGGAGTCTGGCAGGTCGATGTGAGTTGCATAAATCATAAACATAGCGTGGACTTCTTTCTTTAAAGCCCTTTCCATCATCCCAACTGCCATTCCCGTATTTTGCATGCCGGCTACTTTATCCAGGCGCTCTTGAGGGATACCCCAATTTTGAGCCATCCACTTTCTATGTTTGGCATCCTCGATTCCAATATTAAAAGGAAGCCTTCCGGTCAATCCACCCGTGAAACGCTCACCCATAGCATTGGGTTGGCCTGTCTGAGAGTGGGCACCACAGCCAGGTCGTCCTATATTCCCAGTAAGAGCCATTAGATTGATCAAGCTGACCGTATTATTCTGACCATGAAGATGCTGATTATATCCAATCCCCCAAATGCTTAGCACACCACCCTGTCCTCGTTTTTGGCCTTTGATACTGGCTTCTGCCCAGACCTTGGCAATCTCACGAAGATAACTGGCTTTGATGGGGGATCGAGTGAACTCAGTGAGCTTGACAACCTGTTCAGGACTATATTTTTCTTTTACTTCCTTAACATATTCTTCCCACCCGGTGGTATTACTTTTTAGGAAATCCCAGGAAACAGCTTCAGGGTAGTCTTTCAGGATGATATGAGCGATGGCATTTTGAATAGCTATATCACAATTGATGATCTGTAAATGGTAGCTTTTTTTGGGATGGATTTCTTCCAAACCCTGGACCGTCCCAGTTCTTCTGGGATCCACCACTAAAGTAGGTATATCTTTTTTCGCTTTGTGATCCGCGACCCTCCAGAACAAGACAGGATGAGAGCCTCTTGCATTGTGGCCCCAAAAGGTGATCATATCAGCCAGCTCAATGTCATCGTAGGATGTAGCGGGTGTATCCGAACCAAAGGTCTTGAAATAGCCTGTCACCGCTGAGGTCATGCACATTCTGGCATTCGCTTCAATGGTGTTGGAGCCAATGATTCCCTTCATGAGGAGATTTTCGAGATACTGACCTTCAACAGTTAATTGGCCTGAACCGTAGAGTCCAATAGAATTACCACCAAACTTTTTAATGAGTTCTACTATTTTATTGGCTATCAATTCATCGGCTTCGTGCCAGGTGGCTTCCCGGAAGAGACTGGGATCAAAGGAGCCTTTTGTTTTAGAAACGTAATCTCTCATTGGGTCAGACATATCTTTACGGATAAGTGGTTTGGTCAAGCGATCCACATAGATGGCCTCACCAGAGGTCAGGCCTTTGATACACTGTAAACCCTTATTGGTAGGGTGATCTTTATCCGGTATGATATTGGTAATACGACCTTTCTCTGTCTGAATAATGGTCCCACAACCCACTCCGCAATAGGGGCAGGCGGCAAGAATATTCGTTTTGGCCGTATCGGCTTCTAATTCAATGTTCTCATCTGCACCAGGTATCGTATTCCCCTGATCACTCTCATTACCTACAAACTGGGAGGCCACACCAGCGGCTAGACCGGTTGCTACCGTTCCTTTTATAAATGTTCTTCTGTCAACATAGTTTTTCTCACGCTTCATCTTAAGCTCCTTTTTATTTAAAAGTTATCTATAAAATGTGTTCATTTAAATCCATTGATAAAGTGAATAGCCTCATGTCGAGAGTTTATCATCCAATTCTCTAACTAATCTATTAAAATACTAAACATACTGCAAATTGTCACGTTAAACATAATAAAGTGAGAGAAGAGTGTAATTTTTGTCGCTTAGAGTACCCATACTGTATTCTTTCAAGATGCTCAAAAGCAAGCAATTTATTGGCTCAGAGCATGTGATAAAAATCACAGAAGCAGGAAAACAAGTAAGTTTTGGAGGAGAAAAAAAGAAGTCGTCCATAAGTTATTTAAGAGGAAGTGGACATAATTAAATAGTTAGAGAGTATAGTCATCAACCAGTCTCAAAATGTTATTAAAAAAAGCTTTACAATGTTTATAGATCTAGGTTTATTTGATTTTTAGATCAAGAATAAATGGATCATTACGCTGCAGGGCCATTTAATTCTCCAGATAATTGTTTATCTCAATTAAGAGTAGAACAAACAGACGCTGTTCTACCAGTATTTTCAGGAAAACAGGCCAGCGTCTGTCTGGCTTTATTATATAGAATAATAGAGACTTAGAGAAGAAT
>CAJXGR010000483.1 GCA_913053665.1 uncultured Spirochaetia bacterium | reverse complement strand
ATAGCCCCCCTTTTCGACCTTCCCAGGCGAATCAGTTTATACATTTGTGATCGAATCGACTGGATGTCATCGCGGTGATCCAGGAACAGCGTCCACATAAGCTTTTCCTCCATCTACAATCTCGCTCACCATAATCACGTCTGTTATCTCATCCACATCGTAAAATTCAACCAACAGGGTTGATCCCCTCTGGAAAAAAGCTACCAGGATGATGATTATAAAAATAGCTTTCTTATTTTGCCTGTAGAACACGCCTAGCATGGTTTTCTTTTTTTCCTGATGAATTGGTGATAAAACTCTAAAATCCCACCTATAAAAATAATAAATATTTGTATCACCAAAGAATGGGTAAAGGCTTGTTCAGCAGGGACATCATACAGGGAGTAAATCCCCGTAAACATAGCCTGATTAAAGCCGATCCCACCAAATATTGGGACAAATTCGATCACAAAGGAAACCGCAATGTATAAGCCGTATATTTCAAGGAAAGCGATTTCAATCCCTATTAATCGAATAATAAAGTAGTATAGGAAGAACACGCCAATTTTATAAACTATAGAAATTAACAGGGAAATAAACAGGGTTTTATAATTTCCTTTATATCCTAAAACAGCTATCCATAATTTATTCAATTTATCGCTTAAAGAGTTTGGTATTTTGCTAAGGAGAGGTCTAACTATCTTCACATCAACAAAATCCATTATGAAAGTAGAAGTTAGAACAGCCATGGATACAATCAGAACACTAAATATAACAGTAGCCATTATGTAAAGAAAGAAATAATGTTCGCTATCTGATCCAAACGGATTTTCAAATATTAATATGATCCCTCCAAGAAACAAAAGACCTATGATTGATAAAATCCTCTGCAAAATGATCACTGTAAAAACCTCACTTCTTTTTTTATTCTCCTTTGAAAGGCGATACCACCTAACAATACCACCTCCAATCGTTCCAAAAGGCAGTATAGAATAGAGTGAAGACATAAGATTAATCTGATAAACCTGAATAGGAGGAATATAGACCTGATATGGCCTCATAAGAAGTGTTACTATAGGAGCTTGAATAAACTCAACGACTAAAAACAAGAAAAGAAGAAGAAAAAAATATATAAATGAAGTAGAAGAAAATATATTATAAACTGTAACAAAGTTTATATCTATAACAAACAGGATATAATAAAGAATGGCTAAAAAAGATAATATTTTTATTAATAGAAATATCAGTTGATTCTTCTTTGTTTGAGTTGTCTCACTCATTTTTTCTGTATTCATGCGTTGTCCAAATACTTTAGTAGGAATATTCTGATCGCTTTAGAGAGGTTAAAACTCGACGAAATAAATAGACTTTTAATTCTCAAAAAAAGAGTTTATTTAAAATAACATTCTCCAATTGAAAAAGCAACTTTCTGCTATAAACTCTGGATAGTGGTAATGTTCTACTTAACAGCAATTTCTAGGGGCAGGTTTGGAACCCATCCCTAGAAATTAGGCTTAATGGGGCAGTTTCCTATGTGTTTCTTCCCAAAGTACCAAATATTTGTATTTATGAAGTGGGTGTTTCTTACCACGCAAGCACTTACAATGAGAGCAAGAAAATCAACTGGAAGGATGGATTAGAACATTATGGTGTTTTTTTAATAGAATGTTTTGGGTTAAATCACTATTTCCTAAACCGTTTAGTCCCCTCCCAATACTCCTTTATCGCCTTTTTACTACGAGCTACATTAGATATTCTAATCTCATCTATCAAACCATTCATTTCTTGTCCCCCTTTGCTACCCACTAACAAGGATCTATTCCCAGTATTTAATATCCCCTTCAATTCTTTTCTGTCTTTAAGAACTCCATCTATATACATTTTTATTTCTTTGCCATTATAAGTTCCTGCAATATAATGCCATGCACCAACAAGCCTATTCCAATGTTCATGACTTGTTACATGAACAGTCCCTCCTTCTTTTGTAGACACCATCCAATATACAGAATATTCAGGAAACTCATCGTGACGATAATTGATAAAAACAAAGGTATATGTTGGATCGCCGTTTCCTTCTGTGGTTGTGGCTTTACTAATAATTAATGGATAAGGAGCATTTTGGATTTCATTTAAAAAAAGCCAGGCTTCTACTGTCACGGCATGAGTGGGACTAAGTTTTAAATCGTCATCATCCACTTCAAACGAATCTCCTCTTCCAGACAAGTCCAGGCAAGACTTGAAAATCCCTTTCCCCCATTTCCCCCGGACAATAATTCCATGATTCCCTTTTGGACTGGCGTCGTAGCTTATCATTTCGTTTTCGACTTTTTTTGATAAAAACCCTTCATTAAAATGCCATAAAGCGATGGTATGTTGATCAACCTTAAATTCTCCTGTAGATCGATCAAATGATGGATCATCTACCTCCAAAACCTTTTGAGTTTTAATTTTGTTCTTGGAAGATGGTTTCTTATTACAGG
>CAJXGR010000482.1 GCA_913053665.1 uncultured Spirochaetia bacterium | reverse complement strand
CTTGCAAACCCTTTGGGCCGGATAGGCCAGGAATGACCCTGGGGGATGGGGCGGCGTTTTTAGTATTGGAGCCATTGGATAAGGTTATAGAGGAAAACAGGTATTATTACACTGAACTACTGGGCTTTTCAATGGGATCCGATGCCTATAGTATGACTTCACCCAGAGAAAAGGGTGAAGGTGCTGTTGAAGTGATGAACCTGGCCTTGAAGATGGCGGGTTTAACTGTTCAGGACATCGATTTCATTAATGCTCACGGGACAGGCACTCTTTATAATGATCGGTCTGAAGCCATTGCTATTCATAGTCTCTTTGGGGATAATACACCGGTGGCTTCCATAAAAGGACTTGTTGGCCACACTCTTGGAGGAGCAGGGGCTGTGGAAGCTGTTGCATCCGTCTATTCTATTCTCCATAGGAAAGCCTGGCCCAACTTCAATAGCTATGAAGCAGATGGAGACTGTCCTGTCCGGCTGGTTCCTGAAGGTGGGCTTGTCTTATCCGATCATCCCATTGTTCTTTCCAACTCCTTTGCTTTTGGAGGCAGTAATTGCTGTTTGATTTTTGGGAATGCCAAGGAGAGACAAAGATGAAGCTCCATATTATTGGAAAAGGAAGCTGTCAGATAGAAGATTTCGATCTCCAGGACTTGGAGGACGGGATCTCGATAAATACGAAACTGTTAAAAACCTCATTACCCAGGAATCTAAAACGCTTATCAGGGCGACTGGCTAAGATGGTTTACCATGCGGCCGCTGAAGCCATCACCGATGCAGGGTATAGCAATATAGAAAACCTTCCTGTCATTTACGGTTCAGCTATGAGTGAGATCGACTCAGGGCGTCAGCTTATCTCTCAGATATATGAATCATCGGGGGCAAGTATCAGCCCGACCCTTGTACAGAATTCCGTTCATAATGCTCCTGCAGGCTTCTTAAGCATTGGGTTCAACATTACGGCCCCTGTCATGACTGTTTGCGGCTCTTTTTTGAGTGGTGAGGCTGTTCTGGACTATGCTTTTACCTTTTTGGCCACCTCTAGTTATCGTGAAGTACTGGTTATTTCAGGAGATCAATATCGATCCCATTGGTCTAGTCTCCTGGAGGGCTGTCAATTATCTCATTTAGCCCGGGAATTAAAAGAAATGAACTTTATGGAAGGAATCAGTGCATTGCTGTTATCACAGGATGGGGCAGGCAAACAGGATTATGGCTATATTAAGGAGGCCGCTGTGATTCATCTGGCCAAAGAAGATATATTATCAAAAGAATTACTCAACGAGTTCAACTTTTTTATCGGCCCTGAAACACAGATTGTTATTCGAGATTTTTGTCAGGACAGGATAGATAGTCCAGTTGAATTGGCCGAATTACTTGAGATTCCATTAGATAGAATCCATCTGATCACCAAGGAAATGGGAACTTCACTGACTTTTCCCATATCCAATATAATTAACTACAAAACCACTCATAAAAGTCAGGATTTACTGTTTTTAAGTGGTGAATTTGATGATATTGCTATTGTACACTATCATCTGGAGGCTTTTTTATAAGTATTTATAGATAAAATTAGATTTTCTCTTGATAAAAGAACCTTTTTTTAGTAATTTAATCTGTAATATTAAACATTTCTGTAAAAGTGGCCAAATATACAGGTTCATATAAAGATAGTTTAAATCATTTTATAAGTAAATCGCCTAGTAGAATAGCACTTTGGACTATTTATCTGGATAGATTCACTATAAGAATGGGTCTAATATGAAGGTCACGTTATAAGTTTCAACCTTTGAAGTGAACGTAATTCTGAAAGTAACGATTAATAAATCTTTCTTCTACTCATAGTTTGAGTTTTGCAACGAAAGATTCTCTCAGAAGGACACATCACCAGGCTGGAATACATACGGAATCAACTATTAATAGGGAATGATTGGAGGAGTCCTTTGAGTCTCAAAACAGATATATCCAAAATTGTAATTGATGAACTAAAGCTGGATGGGGTCACCCCCGAAACCTTTGAAGGAGATGTTGACCTGGTCGAAGAACTGGGTGTTGACAGCATGGAATTGACAACGATAGTGGTGAAACTTCAGGATAAGTATTCTATCAAAATCGATGAAGACGATTATCCCGGATTAACCACTCTGGACAAAATTACGTCATATATTGAAGGAAAGATATCCTAAGGGCTAATTGCTCTTAAATGAGGTTATAATGTCTTTTAGTACATATATCGAAGAAGATGGAATCAAGGAAAAATGGCTTAAAGTCAAAGAGTTCTTTTTTCTTAAAGAGTCCACTTACGACATGACAAGTCGATGCAACATGGATTGTGAAGGATGCTACTACTACGCCGGTGACAAGTCTCTCACTAAGGATGAAACCGATCCTGAGAAATGGAGGACTTTGTTTCAAGGTGAAAAAGAGCGTGGTATTACTATTGCGCTTTCTCATAATGAGTACAGCACAGATAAGCGT
>CAJXGR010000481.1 GCA_913053665.1 uncultured Spirochaetia bacterium | reverse complement strand
TGATCAGAACCTCCGTCACCCCATAGCCACCGTCTTCCGGCTTGGCGAGATGGTAGGATTTAACGTGAGGATGGGTGTTTAGGACTTTCTCAACGAGTATTCTAAGGATCCCAGTGCCTTTACCATGAATAATCCTTCCCGAATCCCTGTCAGAAGTGTGTAGGTTCTCAATATAATGTTCAGTTTCGCGTACTGCCTCATCCCCACGCATTCCACGAAGATGAAGCTCATAGGGTGGTGTTTCCTTCAACCCAGTGTATGAGTAATGGACGGAAGGGTTTGTTGGAGAGTCCTTTTGTGGAGATGATGGGGCTATTCTCAAGTCAGAGAAGTCTGTTTTAATTTTAATATCACCTATGCGTACGGTCACAGTCGATTTGCTCATATCAAGTATCTTGCCAACCTTATTCAGGCTTTCTAGATAGACTGTTTCACCCACCTGCCATTGATGATCCTTTTCTAGATAAGGACTGGGTGAGGATACTTCTTCAATCATTTGCTGAGTCTCTTCACCAGCAAGATCCATCTCTTTCATGACTTCCTTTAGCTTTTCTTTATCGGTAATGGATAGGCTGATCTCCTCATAGAGCTTCAGAACATGCTTTCTGGTTTCAGAAATAGTCTGTTGATCCTCCAGTAGACGCTTTTTCTTGAGTTCTTTCAATTCCTTCTTTAGGAGATCTTCCCGGACTTTAAGTTCAGCTTCTTTACGGCTAACTTCGTTAAGTTTCATTTGATAGCGTTCTGAAAGATGGGCCGCTTTATCTTGTTCCTCATAGACACGACCAATCAGACGATCATCTTGGCTTGTGCTTTCCTGGATCAAGTCCTCAGCTCTCTGAACAATGGACTCCCCAAGTCCGAGGCGTCTCGCGATGTCAAGAGCGTTACTTTTCCCACTGACCCCATATAAGAGCTTATAAGTGGGCTTGAGAGACTTTAGGTCAAAATCACAGGAAGCATTCTCCACACATGGATGGCTTAAAAAATAACTCTTGATCTTTGCATAGTGAGTCGTTACAACGGTCTTACAAGCTATTTCCCTTAACTGATCCAATACAGCAAGTCCTAGGTTAGTCCCTTCATCAGGGTCCGTACCGGCTCCCAGTTCATCAATGAGGACCAGGCTTTTCTGAGTCGCGTATTGGAGGATTTCAATAATCCGTTTGATATGGCCTGAGAAAGTGGATAAGTTCTGTTGGATGCTCTGCTCATCCCCGCTGTCAATAAAGATATTGTCAGCAATAGAAATCGTACTTCCCTCTTGAGCAGGTATTAATAATCCAGCCATAGCCATCATGGTGATCAGTCCAAATGTTTTAAGGGCTACCGTTTTGCCTCCCGTGTTGGGACCCGTGATGATTAGAATATCATAGTCTTCACCCAGATAGAGGTTGATTGGAACTACCTTTTCCTTAAGTAGTGGGTGGGAGGCGTTTAGAAGTTTGAAGATACCCGTATCACTAATGTCAGGGGCAATCCCCTCCATTTCAATCCCCAATTTCCCCTTGGCATGGATGAGATCAAGAATCCCAAGATGTTTAAAACTATGGTAAATGGTGGTCAGCTTATCATGGATTTCCTTTGTGAAACGCTTTAAGATACGTATTTCCTCTTCTTTTTCCTCTCTGAATAAGGCAATCAGCGTGTTATTATCCTCCACAACGCTTTCTGGTTCAATGAACAGGGTTTCACCGCTATTGGATGTGTCCAGAACAATCCCTTTGAGCCGTCCTTTATGGTCTTTTTTTATAGGGATGACAAAACGATTTTCTCTTAGAGTAACGATGAAATCTTGTATAGAATCTGCGTGATTCCGATCCCTCAGGATATGGTGCAAGCGTTTCTCAATGCTGGACTTCTTTCGGCGGGTATCTTTACGAATGGCACTGAGTTCTTTGCTCGCGTGATCGGTGAGTTTCCCGTTGGAGTCAACGGCTTTAAACACTCGGTCTTCAAGGGATTTAAAGCTTTCGATCTCCTGGGCAATGGGTAAAAGGTGTGGAACTTGATCTTTATAATACAAAACATGCTGTTTCACTTCCCTACAGCCTTTAAGGCTCAAGGCCATCTTGATCAGTTCATCGGTAAAGAGATAACTATTTTCAGCCTTACATCGTTCCAGTTCAGAAGATAGATCATGGATTTCAATAGCTGGAAAAGAAGCCTCCTTTAGGATGTTTGTCATTTCCAGGGTCTCTAAAAGGCTATTTTCCACTTCCTGAACAGTATTATAGCATTCCAAGCTGTCAACTTCTTTGATTCCTAAAGGGGAGAAGGTGGATTGGTTTAGACGCTCCTTGATACGAGGCCATTCAAGGGTTGCCGCCGTGTGAGACAAGACATTCATAACTATTGACCTTGTGATTCCTCAACAAGCCATTCTTTTATATATTTGGTCACGATAAGATCGCTCTGGATAAAAGGATCCTGGAGTATCACGCTTTGTGCCTCATCTAAATCCTTTGCCACAA
>CAJXGR010000480.1 GCA_913053665.1 uncultured Spirochaetia bacterium | reverse complement strand
CCATGGTACAGGATGGGCAACACCATCGGGTCAAGATGCTGATGACCCGATGGTGTTGCCCATCCTGTACCATGGTTTACTAGTTCGACTGATTGAGGTCACATGGGATTTACTCCAGACATGAAATCAGACGATTAAAAAGTTAAAAATGAATGGGATTTCTGTAATAAAAGAATATAAAAGAACTTATCCATACTATCACTTAGCCTCTCATTTACTTGGCTTTACAGGAGTGGATGATATTGGTCTTGAAGGCCTGGAATATGCTTTCAACTCAACTCTAAAGCCCCGAAAAACCTCTGATCCTATTCGCAGCGTAATTTATGGGAGCAACATCTATTTAACAATCGACTCTCAAATACAAAAGATCGCAGAAGCCGTTCTCCACAAAGGTGTAGATCAAAACAATGGTGATGGGGCCACTCTCATTATGGTGGACGCTTCCAACGGCGAAATCTTAAGTCTTGCAAATTACCCCGACTATGACGCTAATGATTTTAATAACTACCCCAAGTCCTTTTACAAAAACGTTGCTGTCACCAATTACTATGAGCCAGGATCTATATTTAAAATCTTTTCAGCGGCTATTCTCCTTGAGGAAGCCAAGGTCAAAGAAAATGACCGGTTTATGTGTAGAGGGAAAATCATTGTGAATGGTAGAGAGATCAAATGTAGCAAAGTGCATGGTTTAATTACATTTCGTGAAGTACTAAAAAAGTCATGTAATGTGGGGATCATAAAAGCAACCCTTAGAATCCATCGGAAGGATTTCTATAAATACTTAAAACGCTTTGGTTTTGGGAAGAAAACAGGTGTCGATCTCCCTGGAGAGATCAATGGTTTGCTTAGGCCCTACAAGGAGTTAAATAGCCTCTCAAAAGCAATGATATCCTTTGGCCATGAAATTGCCGTCACTCCTTTGCAACTTATTATGGCGGCCTCCTCAATAGCCAATAATGGCCTCCTCCAAAAACCTGTCTTGATCAAAAAAATCACGGATCATAAAGGAAAAATAATAAAAACTTTCCACCCCATTATCAAGAATCAGGTTCTTTCCAAATCAACAACTAAAAAGCTGTTATCAATCCTGGAATCAGTATTAGAGCCTGGTGGAACCGGCGCAAGGGCCAGGATCAATGGCTTGAAGCTTGCCGGGAAAACAAGTACCATTAATCTCTTTGATAAATCTTTAGGAAAATACCGAGAAGATCTTGTGAATACGGCTTTTTTGGGATTTATTCCCCAAGGGTCCAAATATCTGGTGGTACTCATAATCGTAAGGAAGCCCATGACTCATAAAGCAGCCAGTCAGGTTGCAGTTCCTCTTTTTAGAGATTTCTTGTTAGAACTATTAAATAAAGGGCTCATCAGAAGACAATAGAAGCCTTAGTGCAACTGACTTTCCCCTTCCAGATAAGCTTTGCTGGGGACATCTATAAAAAAGGAGCAGTTGTAATCAAATATCATTTTTTCACCATAAAAAAAATAGGGAAAATTAGATTGATTCCCACTATTTTCCAAGGTGATTAAATCCATATGAAGTGTTTTAAATATACGATAGACAATTTTATTATAGATTTGCTCGGACGTAAGAGTGGAATCAAGTTCAATATCAATACTTATATCATACTCACTAGCTGAATAGTTTTTTCGTACACGTACACGCTGAACAGGAAAGGGTGTTAGCCAAACTCTTAGAGATCTTTCAAGACCTATTTCATCATCAGATAAGTGTTTTTCGGGAATTTCATTGACACGATCATAAACCTCAAAAATCATGGGGACCATCCAGTAAGCTATATAGTAATAAGTACTTAATCTTATCAATGTATCGACAACAGGAACCATGGATTCTAATCCCATTCTTCAAAAAAGGAAAAATGTTTTTTATCAGTATCAATTTATTATATTTAATCTAAATAAAAAGATTACGATAATTAAGGAAAATTACTCATGGGTGAGGAAATATATGGCCAATGGATCAGATGGAACATTAAGTCAAGCTGATATTGACGAATTATTAAGTGGTGCTGATGAAGACGCCGATAGCAAAGATCAGGAAGGTGGTTCAGGTGGTGATCTTCTTGCCGATTCAGCCTTAGGCATGGATGCTGGTGCCAATGCCGATTTGGATAGTCTTTTATCCCCTTCCACAGAAGAATCCCCTATCATTCCAGGTAAAGCGAGGGGGAAGGGCAAAAAGCAAGCCAAAGGTATAAGTACCAGCGAATTAGAAAACACAGAAAACATGGAACTGCTCCTCGATGTTAAAATGAACCTGAGCGTTGAAATCGGACGGACTAAAATGAGAATGGAAGAAGTCTTAAACCTTGGGTCAGGAGCGATTGTTGAACTGGACAAACTAAACGGAGAATTGGTGGATGTGATGGTGAATAACCGTTTGGTTGCAAGAGGAGAGGTTGTGGCTGTTGATGAAACTTTTGGCGTTAAAGTGGTTGAAATTATTGATCCCATTGAAAGAGAAAAGATAGAGCTTTAATTCAATATAAAAAAGA
>CAJXGR010000479.1 GCA_913053665.1 uncultured Spirochaetia bacterium | reverse complement strand
AATAAAAAGACTCTATCTTTTTGAGAAGATCTAAATCGTTATTTTTATATTTTTTGTACCCAAAAAGTGTAAATTACAATTAATGAGATATAATTTATATATTATGTTTATCAATGAATAATCTTGTTTAGCGGAGAAAACATGACAAACAGGAAAATAACAATAGCTTTTATTATTATGCTTATATTGGTGTACAAACCTTTATCTGCTGATGAGGGGAAAAATCCGGATAGTCTATCTGGTAATAATGATCAGTCCAATCAGTTAGATCGGTCAGTGAATAATCATAGCTTGTTAGATGGTTTCTACAACTATCCTGTCAACTATGTACAAGCTGGAAAAAGTTCAGGCCCTGGAACGGATACTCCACTTGTATCTTCTAATGAACGAAGTTCTAGGTTTGCTATCTACGGAACCCTTGGAGGCTACACACTTGTAGTGGGTCTTGGGGTTGAATACTTGTTTACTGACTGGCTTGGATTAAACGTCAATGTTGGAGGGTACAGGATTACCACCACAAGTTACTACAGTAATAATAAGACAACAACAGGTGTGTTTGCAGTCCCTATACTTTTAAGCTTTTACCTTGGGAAAGGGAAAAAAAGATTCTACTTCGAAGGTGGAGTGGGCTTTTATGATGGCGATGGACTGAGTAATACGGATTCAATCATCGGGAATCAATCGTCCGCTAAAGCCATTTTCGGCCTTGGTTTTAACCTTTTTCCTTTAAATGGAGGGTTCTATCTAAAGGCAGGCGCCTCATTTATTGTTACAGGCGGCGGTAGAGATGGTGTGGGTTTATGGACCACTCGTCCAGTTTTCTTTATGCCAAGAGTCTCTCTAGGATATGCCTTTTTATATAATATTTCATGAATTACGAACCGATACGTTTTTTTTACTTGACACTTTCGGTGAAAAAGGGATAATTTCTTCATTAGAAACTGGAGCTTGATGATGAAGAAAATTATTATCCTTTTAACCGTCCTTATATCGGTATCATTCTTCTATTTATTGGTCCGAAGCGATAAATTGCTGGACTCTAGAACATTAGCCAAAGAAAAGACTTATTTTAGCCTGAAAAACGCCCTCAAGGAACCTGCGAAAGTCTATAAACTCAATTTGATAGAAAAAGAACTGAGTGATTTTCCCTTTGAGATCATAAAACTAAGTCGTCTACAAGCCTTAAGTCTGAGTGAAAACGACATCAAGAGTCTTCCCCCTGCAATAAGCCGTCTGAAAAACCTTCAGGAACTATATCTATATAATAATCGGCTGAAAGAACTTCCTGCCGAAATCGGTCAACTTAAAAACCTTAAAATACTTAACTTGGAAAGCAATGGGCTAAGCCATTTGCCTGACGAGATAACTCAGCTTAAAAGCCTGAAAGTGCTGAAGTTAGGGGGTAATCAACTGAGTCGGCTTCCCGATAGGATAGGGGACTTGAGTTCTCTTAGGCATTTAAGTCTTTGGATAAACAGAATTAAGGAAATCCCTGATGATATAAAAAGGCTTAAGAAACTAACAACGCTTAATTTAAAAGGAAATCAGATAAAAAGCATTCCAAAAGCTATTGGGGAGCTTAATAGCTTATTAAGGCTTGATTTAGACGGGAACAACATCACAAAGATTTCTCAAGACCTGGATAAACTGGATCATTTAGAGACTCTTAATCTGGGGAATAACAGGCTAAAAGATTTTCCAGTATTTATTTACAAGCTTACGAACTTACAGAGCCTTAATATTGAGCAAAACAACCTGTCTCAAATCCCAAAAGAAATAGGACGATTGAGCCAACTGAAAGAGTTAATCTTGTCCGGAAATCACCTGAAAGAGCTACCTTCAGAGATAGGTGAATTGGAAAACCTTATTGAGTTATGGCTTCAGGATAATCGGCTTAGTACATTGCCGGACTGGATTGGGAAATTAATACGCTTGAAGAAGCTTGTGTTGAGTAGAAACAGTATAGAGCATATCTCGAATGAGGTCGGCAAACTCAAATATCTGGAGAAATTAGATTTAAGTGAAAACCGTTTAACCGTTGTTCCAGGGAGTATTGGTGGGCTTGGTCATCTCAAGGAGTTGTTTATTGGCCAAAATCGTCTCACAGAAGTTCCCAGTGAACTGGGGGGGCTGAAAGGATTACATGTGCTTGTGCTTGAGGCCAATCATTTAGTGAATGTCCCATCAGAACTGGGGGAATTGTCATCCCTGAGAACTCTTAATTTATCAGATAATAAAATTAAAGACCTTCCACAAGGTTTATTCAGACTCAAAGGATTATACTATCTTATGCTTAAAGGGAATCCTATAAAGCAAAGTGAAGAAAGTAAAATAAGAAAAGGCTTTCCAGAAAGTGAAATCGAGTTCTAATATTAGAAGAAATCATAGGGGGCTATAAAGTGAAGGCTAAAGTTTATGTGACAAGAAAACTCTCTGACTCAGTCATGCAACATCTCGAAGAGCACTGTGATCTTTCAGTCCATGATGGAGATACAAATCCTTCTGAAGAGGAGATTACAAA
>CAJXGR010000478.1 GCA_913053665.1 uncultured Spirochaetia bacterium | reverse complement strand
TGGATAAGCATAAAGACCTACTCTACATAGTCACAGGGAATCCCATCTTTTATTCAGGAGCAACTATCCTGTTGGATAGGTTAGAGAAGGCAGTAGATCACTTTAATCGCCTATCGGATGCACGAATTGTGCCTAATGATTCCTGCAAAGACTATCTCTTAAGGAAATTGACTTTAGCCGAACAAGATATAGATACTCTCAGCCTCCATGGTAGAGCGAATGTTGATCTAACTCGCTTCTTGATCAAGAGATATACTTTGATATTAGCCGATAAGTTGACCCTGACAAAGCTTAAGGACTTACTCTACTATCTAAGTCCAGATCAGTACTTTATTACACTAGGATCAAAGCTTGGATATGCGAATGAATCAATTGAAAGGATTGAGTTGAATGAGTTTATAACCGCCCATACAGATGCTGACAGCCTGATGCCTTATGTTTTATTGATTGAACGGCGGTTTGAGCATAGGGATCTCATATCAAAGGAGTCTGACTTTCAGAAAGATTCAGGCATGATAACTAAATCCTGTAAACGTCATCTCACCCTGCAAGAACTTAATCTTAAGCCAAATATACTTATGTGGGACATTGGTGGAGGAAGTGGGTCTGTTGGAATCGATGGTTATAAAACCTATCGCATTAGAGTAGCATTCTTTGAACTTAAGTCAAAGAGGGCTGAAGACATTCGGATGAATCTAAAAGCCCATTATGTAGTCGGATCAAGGGTTCTTGAAGGGGATTTTACGGAGTATATTCAAAAGGAAAAAGAAAGACCCGACAGGATATTCATTGGTGGAGGCGGGGATAAATCATGTGCGAACTTGCCCGTCCTTTATGGGATATTGAATGATGGGGGTATCCTAGTTGCAAACTATGTTGCAATCGAGCATATGGCAAAAGCCGTTGATATACTAAGAAAAGAAGATATTCCTTTTTCTATAAAATCCCTATCCCTCACAACGTTTAAAGGAACAAAGTTCCTATTGTCGGAGCCTGAAAGGCTTATGTTTCAAATCAAGGTGGAAAAACCTGAAGGAGAAAGCTATTAGAAAAGTATATTTTATAGGAGCTGGTCCAGGAGACCCTGATCTCATTACCATTAAGGCTAAATCCATTATAGAAAAGGCAAACAATATTCTTTATACCGGATCCCTGGTACCAAAAGAAATCTTAAAGTGGGCTAATAATGAAGCACATGTTCAGTCCTCGGAAAACATGGATTATAATGACATATACGCCTTTATAGAACAGCATGTGAAGCAGGGAATATTCGTAAGACTCCATACAGGAGACCCGTCCATCTATTCTACTATTGCCAGACAGATTGACTTTCTTAAATCCAAAGCCATCGAATATGAGGTTATTCCAGGTGTCACGGCGGCTTTTGCGGCGGCTTCTTCTCTGGGTATTGAGTATACCATACCGGGAGTCTCTCAAACCCTTATCCTATCGAGAATACCAGGGAATGCACCTAATCCTGAGCCTCTTATCAACCTTCTGAACTGTAAAAACTCATCTTTAGTGTTTTATTTATCCGTTAGACTCATGAAGAAGCTGAAAGAGACGGCGATCAATGAAGCAGGCTATGCTGAAGAGACACCCTGCTGGGTTATTGAGAAAGCAAGTTGGCCAGAAGAGCGTGTCATAAAAGGAACTTTAAGAGACATTGCTATAAAAGTTGATGACGCTGGAATTAAAGGGAATGCACTTGTTTTTCTGGGTCACTTTCTTCAGCAAAAGGAAACGCTAAGTTCGCATCTATACAGTAAAAAACGTGTCTAAGTCATTCTAATATATTTTGGGTAGGTTATTTTGGAGAAACTAGCACTCATTACCATCAATGAACCAAGTGTCAAAGCGGCATTTAAGGCATTGACTTATTTGAAACCAATAGGTGAACAGTATGATAGCCATATATTCCATCGTAAGGGCACATTGGCAAATGATAAGAATGCCAATACTCATGCTTATAATAATGTGGAAGAACTTTTAGAGGAAATATGGGATGATTATAACGTACTGGTCTTCTTTGTGGCAACCGGAATCGTTGTAAGGAAGATTGCTCCAAAACTTAAGTCCAAAACGACTGATCCGGCAGTCCTCGTGATGAGTCTTGATCTCAAAAAACTGATTCCATTGGTCTCTGGACATATTGGTGGAGCTAACGCCTTTTCTGATAAACTAACTCAGCTGATTCCTGAGTGCATTAACTTTGTCACAACAGCTACGGACCAAACCAACACACTTGCCTTTGATCTTTTTGCAAAAGAAAAGGGTTATAAGATTTTAAATATCAATTATTTGAGTATTTTATTTGGCTTTAACTTTGCCAATTTCAATATCTCTTTACATACATCTAAAAAAGATTCCAAATTTCTTTCTTTTGTATTATACATTGGGCTCCAAATAGATAGAACAATCATATTTTGAAACGTGCCATAACTTAATTTACAAGTTAATCCATCTGTTCCAATCCAATTATCTTCTGTTAATAATGCATTAAAAATATCATTTGGAGATAT
>CAJXGR010000477.1 GCA_913053665.1 uncultured Spirochaetia bacterium | reverse complement strand
AGTAGATAGCAAAAATGTGGATCGCTATATTGAAGGCTATAGTCATATCTTTCCCCAAAAATATCAGTCTACTTACTCGGTTGAAACAGCGTTAAATGATATTAGTTTCATTGAGAAGTTTTATCAAACAGGGAGAAGTCAGTATGATTTTAGTCATCCTATAGAGATGGAGTCTTCTGAAAAGGATGCAACCAAATTACGGATTTACTCCAAAGATAAAATCAGTCTCACAAAAGTGATGCCAACCCTTGAAAATCTGGGCCTGGAAGTCATTGATGAGTCAGCCTACCATTTCTCTCATACAAAAGGAGACATATACCTCCATGTCTTCGCTGTCACTGATATGGAAGGAAAAGTATTGGACCCAAGGCTATGTGACGGCCTTCTGGAAGAGGCTCTGGCTATGGTCATGGATAATAAGCTGGAAAACGGCCTTCTAAATGCTCTGATCACTAAAACTGGACTGGATTACAGGCAGATCAATTTGCTCAGAACCTATTATAACTACTACTTTCAGATTGAGCGTATTTTTGCGCGTAGAACCGTTGCCCAGATAACTATTCGATATGCCAATATATTGAAAGACCTGTTTCAGCTCTTTGAATTGAAGTTTAATCCTGATATTAGTCAGTCCAAGAGAGAGAAAGGGATTAAGGAAACTCAGGATAAAATCCTGGAGGCAATAAAAGGAGTGGCCGACATAAGCGAAGATCGTATTCTAAAGGCTTATTACAATCTTATAGACTCCACTCTCCGTACTAACTACTATTCTAGAGAACAGGACGACTCGTCTCTCATATCCATAAAGATAGACAGCAATAAAGTCTTGAATATGCCTGATCCAAAGCCACTTTATGAGATTTATGTCTATTCTCCCGTGATGGAAGGGATTCATTTGCGTGGAGGCATGATTGCCCGCGGGGGACTTCGATGGAGTGATCGGATTGATGATTTCCGTACAGAGGTTCTGGCTTTGATGAAGACTCAGATGACTAAAAACGCTGTGATCGTCCCTGTTGGATCCAAGGGAGGCTTTGTGATCCGTCCCAATGGGCATATCAAGCTTGATCCGTCCTTTATCAAGACTCAGTATCAGTATTTCATATCCAGCTTGTTGGATCTTACGGATAACATTGTAGATGGCAAGATTAAGCACCCTGAAAAGGTGATCTGCTACGACGGAGAGGATCCCTATCTTGTTGTAGCGGCAGATAAGGGGACAGCTCACCTTTCAGATGCCGCCAACGAAATGGCCGCTAAGTACAAGTTCTGGCTGGATGATGCCTTTGCAAGCGGCGGCTCCCACGGTTATGACCATAAGATAGAAGGGATCACGGCAAAAGGAGCCTGGGAATGTGTGAAACGTCACTTTAGAGAAATGGCTAAAGACATACAACAAGAGGAATTCACTGTGGTTGGTGTGGGGGATATGTCAGGAGACGTCTTTGGGAACGGGATGCTTCTTTCCAGGAAGATACAGCTTCAAGGAGCCTTTAATCATATCCATATTTTCATCGACCCTGATCCCAATGCTGAAAAGTCCTATCAAGAGCGAGAACGACTGTTTAAGCTTCCCAAATCCAGCTGGCAGGATTATGATAATTCTCTCATATCCAAGGGTGGAGGGGTGTTTTCAAGGAATGATAAAGCGATTTCCTTATCCACAGAGATACAGAAGTTTCTGGACACGGATATAAAAGAAATGAGTGGTGATGAACTTGTGAAATACCTAGTAAAAGCAGATGTTGAACTATTGTGGAATGGAGGTATTGGGACTTACGTCAAAGCGTCCACTGAGACTCATGAACAAGTGGGTGATAAATCCAACGATCATGTGAGAATCAATGGAAACGAACTTAGAGCAAAGGTTGTGGGAGAGGGGGGAAATTTAGGTTTGACTCAACTGGCCAGAGTGGAATACGCCATGGCAGGAGGCCGTATCAATACGGATGCCATTGATAACTCGGCTGGCGTTGATATGTCCGATCATGAGGTCAATCTAAAGATTTTGTTTAACCATTTGATTAGTGAATCACAGGTTAAGGATATGAAAGAAAGGAATCGCTTATTGGAAGAACTTACCAAGGATTTAAACCACATGATCGTCCAGGATAACTACCTGCAAAGCATGGCGATCTCTATCGACTGCCATAGGTCTGAGTTGAACATTGATCGCTACCAGGAACTTATTGATAACCTTTCTCAAGAGGGTCTCATCGATGTGAAATCAGAATACATGCCTTCTGATAAAGAATTAGCCAGTTATAAGATTGAAGGACGTGGACTCTTGAGGCCTCAATTATCCGTTTTAATGGCTTATGAAAAGATGAGAGTATATAACGAGTTACTTGCCTCCGATTTACCCGATCTACCCTATTGTGCCAGGTATCTTATATCCTATTTCCCTGATAAGATCTACAACAGATTTAATGATCATATACTAAACCATCGCTTGAAAAGGGAAATCATAGCAACGGTCTTAACAAATAACATCGTGAACTCGGCGGGAGTCAGCCTATTCT
>CAJXGR010000476.1 GCA_913053665.1 uncultured Spirochaetia bacterium | reverse complement strand
TTCTCAAAGGCATGGATGAATTCCGCGGCTGAGTAATGGATATAGACATCTTTTCCGCTGGAAACCGATGTGGTACTGCCCCAGCCTTGACTCAGCAAATAAACAGCAATCGTGGTCGTGAAGTTTCCTGAGTTTGAGAAAATAGCAACTGTGCCTGGAATAAGAGACTCTTCAGGATTACTTCCCCCTAAGGCTCCGCCAATCCGGATTCGATTATAAGAATCAGCCAGGCCCAGACAGTTAGCACCAAAGATATCGATCCCTCGAAGCTGGCCTAAAGCCCGAATAATACGAGAGTCCTTGACAGATACCTTTTCAGTCAGTATGACAACCTTTTTAATATCCGGATTGACTCGAACCACCTCAGCTACTGCGTCCCGTACACCTGAAGGAGGCAAGTAGATCACCGCCGTGTTGAAGGTATGACCGGCTTCCAGTCCCTCAGCAACATTGTTATATACAGGAATATCACCGATGGGTGTGGGTAAAACTTTTCCTGAACGTCCAGGAGAGGTACCAAAGACCACATTACCCCCTGAGAAAGCATGACTGGTGGGGGTCACCCCTCGGCTTTCACTCCCTAATATGTTTAGCACACAGATCTTATCCTCTTTGGTGGCCAACTCTTCTAATGAGTTAATGCCCACATAATATTTACTGAACTGTTCAACGCCTTTTTGATGCATAATTCCTCTCCTTTACTCTAGTCCAAGTTTTTGGGCTACCAACTTCGAGCCCTCCTTTTTCATCCACTCATCCGCCGATTTTGCATAATTCACCACCTCACTCATGGCACTATCATGGCCAAAAATCCTGTAAGGTAGACCCAAAGCATCCAGAGTATCCTGCATATAGGACATTCCCCGTATCAGATTAGGCCCCCCACGACCTATAACCACGAAAAGGGGTTTAGCATGGCCGCTTGCAAAAATCGTTCTTAGAGAGTCCGCCATAGCCCTGAATGTCTCATATATATCCGTGTTATTAGCCTTCCCACCAATGATAAATAATACATTGCTTTGGGGCAGCCAGTACTTGTAACAGATATCCGCCACTTGCTTCATCTTTTCATAGGGAGGATTGCCCCCAAAATCAGAAGAGATCGTAGCACTATCCCCCAAAAGCTCGGTGACCAATGCGTTTGCGCCCCCACCAAAGGTCATGGCAGTGATCGTTCCCTTATCGTTCATGACAAACACGTCGCTTTGACCCTGATAGGTTCGTAATTGGTTGATCTCTTGCTCGAACTCGGAATAGTCCGATGCGAAAACGTCCAGTGGAAGGTTCAATCGCTTCCAGTTGGGGTCATCAATGTCGAAGGAGCACTTAAAGTCGCAGGCAACAGGTATTAAACGTCCTCCAGCAGGCATCATACGGATTGGGTTCAACTCCAACATGGTCATTCCATAATGATGATACAAGTCCCATAACTTGGGCAGATGCTGTACTAAAGGGCTAATGATTTCTGCAGGCGCCCCAAGTTCCCTGAGGGCATTGGATACAATAAACCCCTTAAAGCCCGTGAGTGGGTCGAAGGGGATCACTTTGATTTTATCGGGGGGTAGTTCTTCAATATCCACTCCTCCGTGATGGGTGATGGTGATGGCAGGAGCTCGAAACAAAGTGTTGTCACTGATGGACACGTAGACCTCATATTTAGCCGGTACGCCCCCCTCATAGGTGACTCCTTCAGCCTTAGCGTGAGTGTTGCCGAAATGATGCTCCACAAAGTAAAGTCGTTCCTTTTCTTTTAAAGCATCCTGAACGTTGTCTGCTTTTCCGATCAATCCGGACTTTCCCTTCTTACCCACCCCTCCCTTAAATAAAGGTTTGATAAATATTTGCTTATGTCTATCAATGAGACCTTTGATCTCATCAACGGTGGCACCAGGGCCTAGTAGTTCGGCACACGGATAATCCACGTATTTAAGGAGTCGAGACCCCCAAAGTAAACCTGTTAATTGCATTTGTACTCCTTAATTTCTTAAATAGCTCAAATTAATAATGACATATCAAAACAATTATTACGGCCTAATCTTCCAACTATCAATCAGGATGGGAGGGTAAAAAATTACTATGTCTATAATCTTAAGTTATTTCTATATTTCCTGCCGATTAACCAAGATTCAATGGATATTGGCTAGTACTGAACTACCTATAGGTTACCTGAATAAAGGTAAAATCTAATAAAAAATAAGCAAATGGCAAGGATTAATGTACTTTTTTTGTAAAGCCTTATATAAATGAGCTTTACTTCTAGTGATAAGTCTCTTTGAAAGGATAGTCTTTGGCTAGTGGGATATTTTCTACTGCTGCGGAGGTAGATGCTTGTTCACCAGCTATTTGCTTGTCCATCAACTCCTTTCTTCTCGTAACACAGACGATTTGTATAAAGTCCCGAAGAGTTTTTTAACCATGGGGTCTAACGTGATTTTCATTGCATCTTCCAAAGGATTATGATTTCCAGGCCATATAAGACAGGCTATACCAAACTGATTTTAAATTGTCCCGTTATAAAACCTGTCACCTGTAG
>CAJXGR010000475.1 GCA_913053665.1 uncultured Spirochaetia bacterium | reverse complement strand
CAGGGCTATTTAATGTTTCTCTAACTCGTTATTTTCTATGTAATGTGGTCAGACAGGAATGTCTGACCTACCTTCTTTAACATATTGGTAGAACAGACATTCCTGTCTGTTCTATATCTATTGTGATTAACAATTACCTAGAGAATTAACTTGCCCTGGGAGGGGTTTCCCAACCCCGACCTATTGCGACTAGAAAGTCGCTCTTGCCACTCAGGGCGGCATTACATCGAGCAGTTTAAAAACGTTTTAGTATTGAAAGGTTTATAAAATGTCATTCTTTGGTCGTTTCGACAAGCGTTCGACTGAGCTCACGCCGAAGGCTCAACAACCATCGTTCCCTGAGTCTGCCAAAGAGCAGCGCTGGACTATGGTTTGACAGGTTCACCATGACAAATCATAAATTAAGAATTAAGAGAAAGAAATCCATTTCCCTCAAAAGAAATATAATAGATAACGTGAGTTCGGGATATAAGAATCTACCTGACAAACGTTTAGTCTAACAAAATGGGATCTATCGAGCTAGGAAGCTCGACCTACAGGTAAATAGACTCTCTCTCTGAAAAAGCCTGTAGGTCGGACTTCCTAGTCCGACAGTGAGTTCGCCATTTTAACTTATTCCGAACTCACGTTAATTAGTAAATAAAAAAAAACTATATAACTCTAAGGATTGGGTTATCTTTTAAAAAGTGGCAAGAGATAAGGAACTTTAAATCATATTCATTTAGCCATACAATATGTAATTATTGATGAAATATTAGTAAATAGCTTAAAGTATTGGGTAAAAATATTGAAATCCCATGCAAATATATTATATTATCCAAGATGAATGCTAGGAGAGGGAATGAATATACTTATAGTTAATTACGAATTTCCTCCATTGGGTGGTGGAGCAGGAAATGCAACCTATCATATTGCAAAAGAGATGGCTCATAGGGGTCATAAAGTCCTTGTGGTGAGTTCCCATTTTAAGGGCTTAGCCAAAGAAGAATGGATTGATGGGATACAAATCAAGCGAATACCTACTCTCAGAAAAAGAAAAGAGTCGGTAACCATTTTAGAATTACTATCTTTTGCATTAAGTAGTATTTGGTATATGCCAAAAATAGCGAGAAACTTTAATCCAGAAGTTAGTTTTGCCTTTTTTGGATTACCCTGTGGCATATCTACCCTGGTCATCAAAGCTTTATACGGGATCCCATATATTGTTTCACTGCGTGGTGCAGATGTTCCAGGTTTTATTGAACGGCAGGTACATTTTTATCATTTCCTAGCCAGACCTCTTATCCATTATATCTGGAAAAAGGCCAAATATCTTATTACTAACAGCCAGGGATTAAAAGATTTAGCTTTAAAAAGTGCGGGTGATATAAAGATTGAAGTGATTGCCAATGGAGTAGATGCCGATCTTTATCAGCCATGTAAGCCGATTGACAACGGTACAAAGAAGATCTTGTTTGTGGGTCGTCTCTCTAAACAAAAGGGCGTTCACTATTTAATAGACTCTATTCGTATCCTCAAAGAGAAAAGGATCAACTCCTTTCATTTAGAAATTATTGGGGATGGTCCTGATAAAGTCAAGTTGGAAGAGAAAGTTGCTAATGGACAATTAGAGGAGCAAATCTCATTATCAGGGTGGGTGGATAAAAAGGCGATTTATAAGAAATATCAGGAAGCCTCCATATTTGCTTTTCCTTCGTTGAGTGAGGGAATGCCCAATGTAGTCCTTGAAGCAATGGCTTCAGGCCTACCCATACTTGCAACACGCATTGCTGGCAATGAAGAGCTTGTCCGGGATGGGGAAAATGGATATTTAGTTGGAGTAAAAGATAGTCAGGCTTTGGCGGATAGATTAATAGAGCTTTTACATGAAACGGACAGGCTGATTGAGATGGGTAAAATGAGTCGTAAAATTGCTTATGAGGAATATTCCTGGTCCCATGTGGTTGATCTATACATTGATTTAATTGATAAAACCCGGTGATCCTCCTATACAAGGCAAATTAATCTCAATAACCAAATTATAAACCATTATTTGTGGTATACTATAATTTGGGTGAATGAGTAAATATTTAAAACTCTGGAAGTTAGGTTATTTATTTAAGAAATGAACAATAAAAATGACTTTCAATCCTGTCCAATTTGTAGTGGAATTAATGTAATTTATGACAGAACATTAAATAACATAGATCTGCTTAGGTGTTTAGCCTGTGATTTTGTGTATGCTAATTTATCTAAAGTTAAGGTTTTAGAAGAAAACTCCTCCTATGATGATGCTAAAGTCGAATTATATAATAAAATACAAACAATCATTGATAAACAATGGTTTAAAAGAATTGTAAAAAGGTTAAATAAAATCGGGGGGAAACAAAAGATATTAGATGTGGGCTGTGGTAATGGGGTATTGCTAAAACACTTTATTGACTCAAATTGGGACGCTTATGGCGTTGATTTATCCCCATGGGCAAAGGACTTTTCAGATAAGTATGGTTTTAAACTGTATTCATCAGCCTTAGAGGATTTAGGACTTCCGTCCGATTCTTT
>CAJXGR010000474.1 GCA_913053665.1 uncultured Spirochaetia bacterium | reverse complement strand
ATAGTCTATAATCTCTTTTTGGGCACAAACGAAGGCTCCATAACTCCCTAAAGCTTTCCCTAGGGTCCCCATGATGATCACATCAGGATAATGAACTTTATAGTAATCTTCAATCCCCCTTCCCTCATCCCCTAAAACACCTGTAGCATGAGCTTCGTCCAATATGAGAACGGCATCATAGGTTGAAGTGATCTGATATAAGTCTGGAAGGGGGATTAGATCACCATCCATACTAAAAACACTGTCTGTAATGATAAAGACCTGTTGATATTTGTCTCGTTCCTTTTTCAGAAAGCTGTCTAACCAATTCGTATCAACATGGGGGTAGGTGACTATCGTGGCTCTTGAAAGCCTGGAGCCGTCAATGATACTGGCGTGGTTTAAAGTATCGCTTAGAACAAGATCCCGTGGACCAGGAAGGGTAGAAAGAAGTGCTATATTAGCTAAATAACCGGATCCAAACAGGAGAGCTTTTTCCTTGCGCTTAAAACGAGCTAACTCACTTTCTAACTTTGTATGATACTCCTGATTGCCCGATATTAATCTGGACGCCCCTGCTCCAACACCATACTTCTTAATCCCTTCCATCGTTTTCCCTATAATAAGAGGATTCTGAGCAAGGCCAAGATAATCATTGGATGAGAAGTTCAGGACTTCATTTCCATCAATGGTGACTAATGGATCCTTCAGGACTCTAAGTTCACGCAATTCTCGGTATAGAGATGCCTTTTGGAGATTGGCTAATTTCAGTTTGATTGTTTGATGTAAGGATGGACTCATTTTTTCTGAAAAAATGCTCTTTTTTATGAGGTTTGTCAAGAAAAATAGTTAAATTATTAAGATCAAAACCATTTAAAGAATAGTCAGGTGACAAATATGTTTTGGGCAGATAAAATCGAAAAAGACCTCGGGGCCAATGAAATCATAAATGATTCTAAAACACCTTCAGGACGCGTTCATGTGGGTTCTCTCCGGGGAGTTCTCATCCACTATATGATCTGGAAAGTCCTTACTGAAGCGGGGAAAAAGCCGACTTTCCTATATGGAACCGATGATTATGATCCTGTTGATGATCTTCCACACGGCATCTCGAAAGAATGGAAACAGTATATGGGAATGCCTTTATGCCAGGTTCCTTCGCCTGAGCCTGATAAAGCAGATAACTTTGCCGATTATTACATGAAAGAGTTTATAGAAATCTTTAACACTCTAGGCATCCATCCTCAAGTTTATAAAATGAGTGATTTCTACAAATCTGGACGGATGAACGAAGCCATCGAAATCCTATTAAATCATGAGGATGTGATTCGAGAGATCTATCTTTCGGTCAGTGGATCACAAAAGCCGGATAGCTGGCATCCCTTTCAGACAGTGTGTGAGAAATGCGGTAAGATAGGAACCACTCTAGTTCACTCTTTTGATGGTAAAGAGGTGGAATACACTTGCGAGCCGGAAATGGTGAAATGGGCGAAAGGCTGCGGGTACCGGGGGAAAGTAAGTCCCTTTGACGGTAAGGGTAAGCTTCCCTGGAAGTTAGAGTGGGTGGCCAAGTGGAAAGTACTAGGGGTCACAGTGGAAGGAGCTGGTAAGGATCATAGCTCCGATGGAGGCTCCAGGGATGTTTCCAGTGAGATATTTCGCCGAGTCTTTGATGGAAAGCCCCCTTATAACGTACCCTATGAGTTTTTCCTGACGGGTAAAAAGAAGATGAGTTCCTCCAAGGGCATTGGCAGCAGCAGTCAGGATATTGCTGAACTGATCCCCCCCGAACTCCTGCGCTTTCTTATGATTCGTTATCCCCCCCATGGCGTGATCGACTTCAATCCGTCAGGAGATACGATTCCACGACTTTTTGATGAATACGATCGTTGTGCCAATCTCTATTTCGATAGGGAGGAAGACAAAGAAGAGTCTTTAGACCGAGCTTTTGAGTTGGCTCAGATGGATCAGGATCATTTAGATACAAGGTTCCTGCCCCGTTTTTCTACAATTGCTACCCTCATACAGATACCTGGGCTTGATCTAAACAGTAAAGTGAAACAAATGAAGAAAGATTCGCTGACTGATAATGACATTAAGGAGTTAGAAAGCCGTATACATTATTCCAAAGTGTGGTTAGAGAAATCGGCCAATGAGGCTCACAAGTTTGAGGTGGTTAAAGAAGTATCCGATGACATTAAAAGTCAGGTGACTGACCAACAGAAACAGTTCATTGACTTGGTCCTGACAATATTTGATCAAAAAGAACTTGAGGGGGAAGAAATACACCAACAAATATATGAGGCCACCCAAACCATTGGTATAAAGCCTGGGGAGGGTTTTAAAACAATCTATAAGGTATTTCTTGGAAAAGCTCAGGGGCCCAGAATAGGTACTTTTTTGGCGGCTCTGGATAAATCCTTTGTAATAAATCGCCTCAAAGAGGTGTTAAATAATTAAAAGAACTCTATTCATTGATCAAGCTGGGGTAGTAACAAACTAATAAGTGACGAATTTATCCAACAACCTGAAACGCGTAAAGGGCCTTAAATAAAATAGGGTTAT
>CAJXGR010000473.1 GCA_913053665.1 uncultured Spirochaetia bacterium | reverse complement strand
TCCTCATCAGACGCGGGTGTTTCATTCTCTGCTGAAGAAGCTTTCCCAGAGGCCTTACCCGTAGGGCCTTCATTCTTTTTATCCACTGCATCCAGCTGCTTCATCATTTTCTCTAAATCAGGATCGTTCTGGGCAATGAGTACCCCACCCACTCCTTCACTATTCGCTTTCTGAATAGTAGGAGCATCATTCTTTTGGGAATATCCCTGTTCAACATGGATTATAGATAGGAATAAAAAAGCTATAATAAATATATACTTCATCCGAAATCTCCTTGATACGCGATTTAATTCATTCAAAAATCCCAACTTCTTTATTAGGCCACCCGTCAACACAGAATATCTCTGATTTTATGGATAGGTGTGAAGTTCATCCAGTTAAGTATATCGATACGGGTTGGAGGGGTCAAGATATTTTTTAAAAATATACTGTTTTAATCATGAAATTAACGAAGCCATAGGATGATAAAATGATTAAATTAGTAGAGGCCCATTGCAATGGGTCTCAATGGATGATAAATACTGTAGAGGAGCGTTTATGAAACTGGCACTCATGACCTACACACAGGTAGAGACTTATCTTCAAAGTAAAGACAGCGTGATTATTCCTATTGGCAGTGTGGAACAACATTCTCCTGTGGGCTTGATGGGGACGGATCACTTGATCGCCGAAGAGATTGCTTATCAAGTGGCTGAAAATATTAAGATAATCGCTTGCCCCACTCTATCTTACGGCATGTCCAATCATCATTTGGCCTTTCCCGGGACTATTTCCATAAACCCAACAACCCTCATCGCTGTACTGAAAGATATAATCACTAGTTTGGTTGGTCATGGGTTCAAGAAGTTTTACTTTATTAATGGTCATGGGGGGAATATTGCGACTTGCGAAGCGGCTTTTTCTGAGCTAACCAGGGAACAGGACATCCGTTGCAAGATAAAGTCCTGGTGGATGGACCCAACTATTCATCAGTATATAAAAGAGTTCTTTGGCGATCGAGATGGCCATCATGCTACTCCATCAGAAATTAGTCAAACGATCTATTTCTATAAAAAGGCCTTTGACCTCCCCATACGTGATTTTCAGATTGATCGATCTAAGCATCATTGGCCCTTGTCTCCGGAAGGATTCAAAAGACAATTTCCTGATGGACGGATGGAATCGGATCCATCCTTAGCCACTTATGACCTTGGAAAGAAGGTCTTTGAGAAGTCGGTAGAAGTGATTCAAAAGGACTTTCTGGACTTTGAGGGATTGTAAAGGCCTGTCAAGCAACCTTTGAGAGACTAATACAGACAGGTTTTCTATATTTTTTCTGATTATTCTTGACTTAAACTTAAGTTCGTTTATATTTGTCAAAATGGGGCATTTAACACTTGGAAACACCTGTTTTTCTATATATAAACCTTGTGCTAAAGGCCCTTGTAGAAGATTTAATCAAGATATACAATTACCCTAGGGTAAATACATAAAGGAATATAATGAAAAATGGCAAGATTTTATTAGTCGGAATTGGTCCAGGAGCCAAGTCTCACATGAGTGTACGTGCCCTGGAAGCTATTAAAGAAGCAGATGTAGTCATAGGCTTTTCAACTTATATTAAACTGGTTGAGGATCTCCTTGAGGGTAAAGAGGTTATACAAAAGGGTATGACTGAGGAAATTGATCGATGTATCGAAGCCTATGATCAGGCCAAGAAAGGCAAGAAAGTAGCCATGGTTTCCTCTGGGGATATAGGTGTCTATGGTATGGCTGGCCCTACATATGAGGTGCTATTAAAATCTGGTTGGAAGCCTGGTTGCGGTATAGAGGTTGAAGTGATTCCTGGTAGTACGGCACTCTCTAGCTGTGCTTCGCTGGTTGGCGCACCCCTGACCCATGATTTTTGTTCGATCTCCCTCTCTGACTTGCTAACCCCCTGGCCTAGCATTGCCAAACGTATTGATGCCGCTGGTCGAAGTGACTTTGTCATTGCCCTGTACAATCCCAAGAGCGGTCGGCGGACTCGACAAATCATCGAAGCACAAGATATCTTACTAGAGTACCGCAAACCAGACACACCTGTAGCGATTGTTAAATCGGCTTACCGTAGCCAGCAAAATATCCAGATTGTACGTCTTGATGAGATGAAGGATTGCAAAATTGGTATGCTCACCACCGTCCTGATTGGTAACAGCAGCACCTATCTGGAGGAGGGGTTGATGATCACGCCTCGCGGGTATGCCAACAAATACCAGAATATTATAGGGGATACCTTTGAGGGTGAGGAAGGTGGTCGCTCCCTGAGCATGGGTTTGGTTGGCTGGAAAAGTTGTGTGCGTGAATACCTTCGCACAAATCAGAACCACTCAGTGCGTGAGATTGCTCGTCACTTTGACAGCCCTACAGGTCAGATCATATCAGCCATAAGCGAGGCCAGTGAAGAGGATACAGCAGGTGAATACTCTGCAGCCCTAGTTCAAAAAGGTCTAGATAGTGTTATAGAGGCCGCCAAAAGATGGGGACTGTTACGGGCTGTGATACGTAGTGAGGCTGGTGCAGCAAGTGAACTTATGGTCCAC
>CAJXGR010000472.1 GCA_913053665.1 uncultured Spirochaetia bacterium | reverse complement strand
TCTTCAGGATCTGTCTAAAAGGCTGTCAACTGCTTTGGACTAGAGGGGAATCGAATAAGCCATGAGGATCAGGCTGGAATGTTAGGGATCCCGAGTGCCCACTAGAACGTGCCTATCTAGATCCTGGTGAGTCGAATGGATTAGTAGTGCCTGGATTGTTGTTGTTGTTGCCTTCGCACACGTTTTTGGATCTTGCGCATGAGAGTTTCTTTTTTACGTTTCTTTTTGAGACTTGGTTTTTCATAAAAAGATCGTTTTTTCAGTTCCCGATTGATGCCGTCACGCTCACATTTCTTTCTAAAACGCCGAATGGCCTGTTCAATAGATTCTTCTTCACCCACTTCAATTTTTGTCATAGATGCAAATCATCTCCTTTTGTTTAATGGATTGTAATTTTAATACTTATTTAAATATTGTCAAGCTTTTTATAGAAAAACTACAGCCCACAGACTCATCATCATCGGTTATTCTGTGTTAATCTTTAGATTACTAATGGTTATTTCCATGTTTATAGGGTATCGTGAAAAAGCTTGGGCCATCCCCAACAAGTGCAAGTTTCATTTGGGGTAATTAAAAATTGCCACTGAGGCTCTGAGCCACAGAGAAAGATTTTCTTTAGTTCTTATGGATAAATTAATATTTACCTTTGTGTCTCTGTGGCAAACAAGTTTTATTTTTCACCCTAAAGTAAACTTGCACTCATCCCCAACTTATAGACTATGTTAAACTCTTCAGCCGTCACGGGTTGGATGGATAAGCGTTGACCTTTTTGGACGACCTTCATATCCTTAAGCCCAGCCACTGTTTTCAGTTTTTCAAGGGTCACAATATCCTTAAAAGCTTCCTTCCAGGTCACATCCACCATAAACCATCGGGAATTATCAGAAGAGGATTTGGGATCAAAGTACTTTGAGTCAGCGTCCAGAGCAGTATGATCGGGATAAGACTCTCTGGTAATCTCCGCAACACCCACAATCCCAGGCTCTGGACAACTGGAATGGTAAAACAAAACGAGATCACCCACCTTCATCTCGTCCCTCATATAATTTCTTGCTTGATAGTTCCTTACACCATCCCAGTGATCGGTTGAATGAGCACAAGCCTTCAGATCGGTGAATGAGAAGGTACCAGGTTCTGACTTCATGAGCCAGTATTGCTTTGTCATACCCCATGTCCTATATGTCTCTAGTTTAGATTGGCTTCTAATTTAAATAGTTCAAGCCTGGTCGTCTTGTACAAGCCGTATAAATCCAGGGCTTTACGATATTCTTTAATAGCCAACGGCCAAAGTCCAAGGGACTCGTAGACTTTTCCCAAATTGCAGTAGGGAAACTCAGGATTGTCATAGCGTTTTGCTTGTTTAGCCTTTTCAAGCCATGGAATAGCTTTTTTTAGCTGACCCTTTTTCATTAAGTAGGAGCCAATGTCGTTGTAGGGGTTCCCAAAGTTAGGATCAATGTTAATCGCTTTGTGACACTCTAATATGGCTTCATCGTAATTCTCCATGAAGCTGTAGGCCCAGCCTAGGAAGGTGTAGGCCTCTGCTGTTGCTTCAATTTCCAGGGATCTCTCGTAATTTATGATGGCTTCCTCATAATCACCCTGCATCTGGAGGTCATAAGCTTTTTTAAAATACTGTAATGCCTGTTGGTCTATGTCTTTACCTTGAAACATCATGCCTCTTTTTGTGTCCAATGGTATTTGTAATTTAAATTGACTCCTTCAAAATATAATGAAATTTGCCCAAACGACCAGTGTTTAGAAAACGACTCAGGAAAGTTTTTAATTTGAGTATTAAATAGATGTGTTTTAATCATTAAGGAAAGCAGGATTTCAGTTGTTTAAGCCCTCCCCAGTTCTTGAACAAGTTTTTAGTTATGGAGTCAATTTCCTGAACAGTCCTGGGTGTCTTGTTACCTGAATCCGGGAAAACAAGATAGATTACATCCTGTCCAACTCCACCAAGTCTTGGATCAGAGGATATCCCAAGAGCTTTAGCTAGAGCAATCGATCCTTCTCCCAGTTTTTCTTTTGGGCCTAAATCGGCAAAGATAGCGTAAGTTAGACGATACTTATGTTTAAGACGATAAACTACAACGCAGAAATCTCCAGGTTTTGCACCACCCCAATGTTCCTTAGGTTCTCCTGGTAGTACGATGTAAGGTATTGTGTTTGAGTTCACATATCGCTTGGGATTATTAACAGATTTAGTCTTATCTTGAAGAGTTGTGGTCGACACATAAAAGCCGGGATATGGATCCTCTGATTCCTGGATAAAAGGTTTTCCACTATGATCTGTGGCGATTCCCCACCAATGGTCAGACCCGCCAGCGTTCTTCAGATCATCTGTGCCAATATCCAATGGGTGATAAGCATTTGGAGCGCCATCAGCATCAATGGATAGGCCTGCTTTAAAAAAGAATGTCTTTTCGTGAGGCCTTTTCCACACTTTTGTATCGTCTACTGTAAAAAAGACTTCCGCTTCAGAAGCATGACTTTTAGCTTTAATCAGAGCATTTCCTGGTAGGAATAAGGCTATCAGTAAAGATAATATAAACTTTTTAACTTCAACTGCTTTTTTCTCTACAGCTTTAGAAACCCCAAGCTTTTTATTTCT